>JABDJZ010000222.1 GCA_013003255.1 Rhodothermales bacterium | reverse complement strand
CCGGCTTGATGCCGTACTCCTCTTCGAGCATGGTGGCCAGTTCATTGGCTTCCTTGATCGTGAGGTTAACCAGGCTTTCTGCGAGTTCCTTGATATCTGCCATTGTGCTGTGTTTTCCCTGCAGTGGTCTTAGCTCCCCGGAGTGGGCAACTGCACTGCCTGTTATGGTGATTGTGTATGCTTGGCCGAAGCCAAATTGGTGGGCCTGGGATCAGGCTTCCTCCTTGTTTGCGATCTCCTTGATCGCGCCAACGAGGTTGGATCCCTGAGCCTGCACGGCGCCAATGACGTTGGTCATCGGGGCCATGAGGAGGCCGAGAATGTCGCCGAGGAGTTCATCCTTGGACTTGAGTTCCGCGAGCGTGTCAAGTGCGCCATCGCCGTATACGGCGCCGTCCACGTGGGCTCCCTTGAGCGAAGGGATCTCCAGTTTGGACTCCTTGAGGAAGTCTTTCAGGACGCGAGCAGGAGCACTGGGCTCCTCACTGAACGCGACGGCGGTCGAGCCGTGAAGTGCGTCGTAGAGCTCGTCGTAGCCGCCGAGCTGGTCCATCGCACGCTTGAGAAGCGTGTTCTTGACCACCTTGAATTCGACACCGGATTTACGGAAAGCCGAGCGCAGATTGGTTGCCTGCTCGACCGTGAGACCGACATAGTCAGTCAGATAGATGACGGGGGTCTGCTCCAGCTTCTCAGCCAGTTCCTTGATAGCCTCCGCCTTCTGTGCGCGAGTCATCGCCATTGTCTTACCTCTACAGATTGGGCGCTAGCGGAGCGCAGAAAGAATTTCAGAACGATCGAGCGGAATGCCCGGGCCCATCGTGGTCGATACCGTGACCGACTTGACGTAGGTACCCTTGGCTGCAGCAGGACGCAGGCGAATGACCTCCTTCATGAAGGCCTCGAAGTTCTCCTGGATCTGCTCCTGGGTGAAGGACGCCTTGCCGATGGCCGTGTGCAGGATCCCGAACTTGTCGACACGGAAATCAATCTTTCCGGCCTTGACGTCCTTGACGGCGGCCGCAACATCCATGGTGACCGTGCCACTCTTGGGGTTCGGCATCAGACCACGGGGACCGAGGACTCGGCCGAGACGACCAACCTTGGCCATCACGTCCGGCGTCGCGATCATCACGTCAAATTCCGTCCAACCCTTCTGGATCTGGTCGACGAGGTCGTCGAGCCCGACGTGGTCCGCACCGGCCTCGGTGGCCTCTGCGTGCTTGGCCTCATTGGCCAGAACCACCACGCGGACTTCCTTACCCGTTCCGTGCGGTAGCGCCACCACACCACGGACCATCTGGTCTGCGTGACGCGGGTCGACACCGAGACGGACGTCTACGTCCACGGACTCATCGAACTTGGCCGATGCGCTCATCTTAACCAGCGCGCAGGCCTCCTCCATTCCGAAAGGCGCATCTCCGGCGGCCACCTTGTCGTGGATCGCTTTGTAGCGCTTGCCCTTTTTTCCCATTGCTCTGTGATCTTTGCGGTACAGTCGCGGCATGGGGGCCGCTCCCGCAGGTTTTAGTACGTGCGAGGCCTCGGACGAGGCGCTCTTGTCAGGCTACCGGCTTGCCGGAAACCTTGAGTCCCATCGAACGGGCGGTACCCGCAATCATGTGGGCTCCCTGATCGATGGTGTTGGCGTTCAGGTCTTCCATCTTCTGCTCTGCGATGTCGCGGCACTGATCCCAGGAGACCGTGCCTACCTTGTCGCGGAGCGGATCGCCAGCGCCCTTTTCGATCTTGGCAGCCTTCTTGAGAAGGACAGCCGCCGGGGGGCTCTTGACGATGAAGTTGAAGGACTTGTCTGCGAACACCGTGATGACGACTGGTAGAATCAGTCCCATCCGGTCCTGCGTGGCAGCATTGAACTGCTTGCAGAACTCCATGATGTTCACGCCCTTCTGACCCAGGGCCGGGCCGATTGGCGGCGCCGGGTTGGCCTGACCGGCCTTAATTTGCAGCTTGATGTAGCCGTCTATCTTCTTTGCCATGCAGCAACGCGGTTCTAGCGCCAGGCCATGTGGCCTTAGCTCCCGCATTTAGAGTGGTTACTTGGAGCGAGCCGGATAGTACAGGAGACCCACCACCCAGTTCCCCGGCCAAGACCCCCATTGCGTCCTTGGACGAATCCTCACAAAGCGTCCCTTCCAACCACATGGCCGACGCTGACTTTCACCATTCCGGGGTAAGTTGTCCCGCCCGTGAGCAAACCAACTCCCCGTTCCGATGAAGTTCCACCCCCTCGTTCTTGGCGCCTCTCTCATCCTCCTGACCGCCGCCTGTGGCAGTGGCGCATCGCCCGAACCAACTTCGACTCCCGCTGACCTGGAGGCCTCGGTTTCTGCCGTGGCGGACGAATTTGGAATGGCCATCGCCACCCACGATTCAACCCTGGCTGCCTCCGTCCTGGCCCCCGGCGTCACCATACTCGAGGGTGGCAGCATCGAAACACGGGACCAGTATCTCTCCCATCACTTCCACAGCGATGCCGCGTTCATAGGGTCGCTGTCCCGGGAGCCCATCTCATCAGAGGTGAGCATCCGCGGGGACGTAGCCTGGCGCGTGTCCCGGAGCCGGCTCCAGGGCACCTACCAGGACCGGGAGATAGACATGGTTTCCGTGGAAACACTGATCCTGGAAAAACAGGATGGAAGCTGGAAGATTTCCTCGGTCCATTGGTCCTCCGGTCGCGGTTGAACCTGCCCTCAGGCCGCCGGAATCTCCGCCCGAAACAAGGCACCCTGATCCGGACCGGCTGAATGAGCTTCAGCCACCCCGCCATGTGCCTCGACCACTGCCAGCGCGATGGCGAGCCCCAGGCCGCTGCCGGGCAGGGCTTGTACTGCCGCCGAGTTCGCCCGATAAAACCGGTCGAACAGGTGTGCCGCTTCCTCCGGACCAAATCCGATGCCCTGATCGGCGACCTCCAGGCGAACTCGATTCCCTTTTCGGGAGACGGAGACCGTGATCGGGTCGCCCGGGCCGGAATACTTGAGCGCATTGTCCAGCAGCACATCCACCACACGACCGAATTTGTCCGCCGCCACCGGCGCAAACGCACCCGGCTCCAGGTCCGACAGGATCTCCCGTCCTTCGACGGCGGCCCGGTCTGAGAAGCGGGCCAGGTGCGCTCCCACGAGTTCTGACACGTCCTCGCGGGCAAGGTCGGACGCCTCCAGCCGCTCCACGGAGGAGAGCTGCAACAGGGATCGGACGATTGCCGTCATCCGGTCTATGTCCTCCAGAACCGTCTGCAAGCGCGTGGCCAGGTCCGGAGACACCTCGGAACCCCGGAGGGCCAGTTCCACCTCCCCACGCATGGCAGCCAGCGGCGTCACCAGCTCATGCGCTGCGTTGGCAGAGAATCGCCGCTCGCGATGAAAGGACGCCTGGATCCGGTCCAGTAGGGCATTGATCGTGTCTGCGAGGTGCGTCAACTCGTCCTGAACGTCGGGATCCCGCGGGACCCGCGTGTCCAGTTCGCTCGCGTGAAGGCGGTTGGCCACCGCCGTGATCTGCGATACGGGTCGGAGACTGCGGCGCGCCAGGAGGTACCCACCCCCCATCGCCAGGAGAACCGACACCAGAATGCCGATGGCAAATGTCCCGGCCAGCCGCCGAAGCTCCTGGTCCAGCGACCACTCGAAGCCTGCCACCTCCAGCCAGCCCACGAACTCTCCCTGATCGAAGAGTGGGTGGTAGTGGCTGCGGACAGGAGATCCTTGCCAGTCTTTCGACGCCACGCTCTCAACGTGGGTGGCCGGCAACGCAAGCAGCAAAGGGTCGTGTCCCTGGTGATTGGGACTGGCGTAAAGAACATCGCCCTCCGGACTCAACAGCCGGACATAGGTCCCGAACACGCCATCAGTCTGGTAGGCCACGGTCCGCATCGCTTCGAACCGGCGGAACTCCGGGCCTTCGGCACCGAACTCGACCAGCGGAAGCAGGACGTTCAGTTCGTGGAGGAGATGCTGGTCGAAGTCCCCCTCCAGGCTGCGCTGGAATGCCACGTAGGTCACACCGGCGAACCCGGTCAGCAGGATCAGTATACTGACGGCGTACCATGACGCGATGCGCATGGAGATGGACCAGGCGCGTCGTTTGGGGGCCGTGCGTCGGGCCGATAAATCAGCGGGCGAATTCATGCGGACGCCGGATCGATTTCGCGAAGCCGATAGCCAACCCCTCGCACTGTTTCCAATTCGATTCCTCCTGATCCGGCACTCTTGAGCTTCTGCCGGAGGCCGGAGATAGTCACGTCAATCACGTTGTCGCTGACGTACAGGGCACTGCCCCAAACGCGCTCAGCCAGGACGCTGCGCGAAAGGACCGCACCGGCCTGTCGCAGGAGAATTTCCAGCACCGCGAATTCCTTGGGTCGCAGAATGATCTCCGTCTCGCCAACAACCACGTTTCGCCTCTCGGTATCCATGGTCAACGGCCCCAACGAGAGATTCCGGTCCTGAGCCGAAAGCGGTGGGCGCCGCAGCACGGCGCGCAATCGCGCGATCAACTCTTCGAATGAGAACGGCTTGCTCAGGTAGTCATCCGCTCCCGCGTTGAGTCCTGCCACGCGATGCTCCACGTCATCGAGCGCCGTGAGCATGATTGCCGGGGTCACGATCCCGTCTTCCCGAAGACTCGCTATTACGGCGCGTCCGTCCCGACCCGGCAGCCGCCAATCAACGATCATGGCGTCATAGCCATTCACCCTGGCCATGTCCTCCCCTGCTCGCCCGTCGTGGGCCAGGTCCACGGTGTACCCCTCGCTTTCCAAGCCCCGCCGAAGGACGTCGGAAAGGCGCTTTTCGTCCTCAATGACCAGAATCCACATGTGCACCTCGTGCCTGTGTCCAAGGTAAGGGTGCCCACTGCCGCGGGGCTCTCCTTAAGGAGTTTTAAGGTCGCATTCAGCGGGGTTTAAGGCACGAGTTGCGATCCTTCGAACGGATCGTGCACGCTATCCCGTCAGCATGACACACATTTCAACGCGCGGACTTGTCCTTTTGACGGCGCTCGGCTTTGCGCTGAGCGTCACCGCCCCCGAATCGGAAGCGTCGGGCCAGGCCTCGGGATCGATGGCGGAAGCTCAGACTTACCCGGACACGCTTCGTGTGAGCCGTCTTTCTGACGTCATCAAGGGCATCCGCAACGAGAATCCCATCCTGGCTGCGGAAGCGCTGAGGACTGCCGCACTCGGGCAGGCGGAGGAGCAGATCTCTACGCTCCCTGACCCCGTGGTTTCAGTCACTGTGCTGCCTGTGCCCATTGTCACTGCTCGGGGATCGCAACGATCGCAATGGCAGGTTCGTCAGGACGTCCCCTACCCGGGAAAGGTCGGTTTGAGGCGTGATGCCGCCCGGGCCATGTTTGACGCCTCCTCCGAGGGCACTCTGGAAACCGCCCTGGACTTGCGTGAGCGAGCGGAATGGGCGTGGTCTGATCTACTGCGGATTCAGGCACAGGACCGGCTGGTTTCCGAGTTCAGCCGGACACTCCGGGATTTCGAATCAGTCGCTGAAACACGATACCGGGTCGGCAACGGCCTTCAGCAGGCCATCCTCAAGGCGCAACTTGAGCGCAACGCGCTGGAGAACCGTCGCCTGGAACTTGAGACCGGCCTTCGGTCAGCCGTTGAGACGCTGTCGCGCCTGGTCGGCAGTCCGATTGCGCTCGCCGACTCCCTGGACCCGGAGCGCGACCACCCGCCGGCGCTGACATCCCTGACGGGGGATTCCCGACCGGATTGGGAACGCCTGCGCGCCCATGAGCGCCGGGCCGAAGCGGCGATTTCCCTGGCCCAGCGGGCCTGGTACCCGGACTTCTCCCTGAGTCTGACGTGGTTTGACATTGCGGACGGTACCGTGCCGCAGAGCGCAGACGGCCGCGACGCACTCGCACTCGGCGTCGGCGTCCGGATTCCGCTGGACCGAAACCGCCTGCGGTCCGGGCTTGAGCAGGCCCGCCTCGAGGCCGCGCGAGTCGACGCAGAGCGGGAAATCCTCGCCAACACCATTCGGACCGACATTGCCGACCTGACCAACCAGGTCGGCCAGTCACAGCGACAGATCGCGCTCTTTGAGAACGCTCTGATTCCCCAAGCAGAGACTGCCCTGGCGGCCGCCGTGAGCGCGTATACCACCGGCCGCACTGATTTTCTGAACCTCCTCGACGCCCATCGGATGTTGTTTGACCTCCGGTGGACCCTTGAAGACGTCCGCGCCAGGGAACGGAAAGCCCTGGCCTCCCTGCGGCGCGTGACGGGCGCACCCGACGCCTCCCCCAATCCCTGAAGCACCGGCCATGAACAAAACAGGACGAACTGTACTGCTGGTAGCGTTGGCAGCGACCATTGGTGCGGCTGGATTCTTCGCCGGCCGATCGATTGGCAACCGGTCTGCGCCAGCAACCGATGAACGGGCCATTGCCTACTGGCGTGCCCCCATGGACCCGACCGAGGTCTACGATGGACCGGGGCAGTCCAGGATGGGCATGGACCTGGTCCCCGTCTACGAGGATGAGCTTTCCGGGGGTGACGCCCGGGTCTCAATCCCGGACGGGTTCGTGGAGATCGACCCGAGGGTCGCGCAGAACATGGGCGTCCGATCAACCACAGTTCAGCGGAAGAGCTTTTCGCGTCAGATCAGGACCGTCGGCGAGGTCGGCTACGATGAGGAGCGACTCTTCGTGGTCAATACCAAGATCTCGGGCTGGATCGAGAAGCTGAACGTCAACTATGTCGGGGACACGGTGCGGGAAAACGAGCCGCTGCTCGAAATCTACTCGCCCGAGTTGGTGTCTACGCAGGAAGAGTACCTGCTGGCCCTTCAGAACGTCCGCAACCTTCCGAACGGCGCCACGCCATCAATCCGTGCCGATGCGGAGCGGCTCCTGGCTGCGGCTCGGTCCAGGC
>JABDJZ010000176.1 GCA_013003255.1 Rhodothermales bacterium | reverse complement strand
CCTTGTTGGATGGCTTCTCAGACAGCGCCGAGTAGGCTTCGTCAACCGGGATTCCAGGTGCCCTGGGCCACCTGGGGGATGTACGTTTCGAGCCCCTCCGGCTTCCAAGCAAGCGTCCGCTCCTGTTCGGCCGCCATGTAGGCCGTCATCAGCAGTTCGACCACCTCCAAGCCCGCCTTAAAGTCCAGCTCCGGCTGCACGCCGTCCAGGAAGCACCGCGCAAAGTGACGGTTCTCGTCCTCGTAGCCGTACTCGGCGGCCTCGTTGCCTACGAAGGGCATGACGCCCTGTTCGGCGTTCTGCTTCTCGACCAGATCTTCCCCTTCGGCGCCCGAGACACGTCTACTGAAGAACAGCCGTCCCCCCGCATCCAGGGAGTTCAGCTGCATGGAGTACTCCGGTCCCAGTAGTTCGCTGCTCAGCCGCAGGCCGGCCCCCACGAAACTCCAGGAGGTCGTAGTCTCGCCGATAAGCGTGTGCCCGTCGGCATCCTCGTATTCGATGGTGGCGCGGGCAAAGTCCTCGGAAGGCGTCTTGAGGTAGTCGACCTCCTTCCCGAATCGACTGGCCAGATCCGCCGCGTACTCCGGCCGGGACCACTTCAGGCTGGCAATCTGGGCCGACACCTTCTTGATGCGAATGCTGGACCGCTCGGCACCGGGCTTGGTCAGGAGGAAGCGTGCCACCTCAACGCTGTGACACATCATGTCGTTGAGGACCCCACCACCCTGCAACTCACCTTTCCAGAACCACGGCGCATGCGGGCCGCTGTGCTCCTCGGCGGCCCGGGCCAGGTATGGCCTGCCGGCAATGGCGGCGCCGCGACTCCAGGCCAGCATCCGGCCCCGCATCAGTCCGGGGGAAAAGAGCTGATCCTCCAGGTAGCCATGCAGCACCTCGGCCTCCTCGGCCAACTCGAGTACACGGCGCGCCTCGGCTACGTTGCGGGCCAGGGGCTTCTCGCAAGCGATCCCCACCAGGTCTGCACCTTTCGACCGTGCATGGACGATCTCCTCCATATTCTCGATCCTGCGGTGGTTGGGTCCGCAGATCCAGATGGCATCAATCGCGGGGTCAGCGACCATCTCCTCGATTGATGCGAAAGCCCGTGCCTCCCCGACCCGGAGTTCGCGGGCGAGCGCAGCGGCGGAGGCGGCATTTTCGCTGTTCGGGCTCCAGACACCCAGCACGTCCGCATCCCTGACGGCCTGCCAGGACTGGATGTGAAATCGCGAGATGAACCCGCTTCCTATGAATCCGACTCCAAGTCGCCTGCCCATCGATGCTCCTGTTGGTGAGCCGCGAAAATAGGGCGGGCGCGTCAGAACCCGAATCGGGGATTCACCACGTTGTTGTAGATGGACCCGAACCGGTAGCTGAATCCAAAGCGCACGTTGAACTCATAGCCCGTCGGAAGGCGGCGGGTACCAAGCAGAATGTCCTCCTCGGAGATGTTCTCCAGTGGCAAGAACAGCTGGTCGCGAATCCGCTGATATCCCGCGCCGAAGTCCACGGACAGGCCACGAGCGATGCGAATCTCCGCTCCGCCGTCGATCTCAAAGCGATATGAGTCGGTCAGCGACCGATCAAAATTGGTCAGCAGGTGGGACAGCTCCGAGTTAAGCCGCAGTTCGCCCCAGGGCTGCTTGACGTCAAGCCTGGCCTCCAGAGAATGGCGAAGGAGGCTTTCCGAGGTGACATCAAAGATGGTGATCTTCTCGTAGTCCCGGAAGTCGTAGCGGAATCCGTACTGAAAGCGAAACTCCCGACGCGTGGACTGAGCGTAGGGAAAGACGTTGTACTCGATCGCAGGTCCTACCGTGATGGAGGCGTCCGTATTGTCCTGGGAGGAGGAGTTCAGGAAGACGGTTCCACCGGCACTCCAGTGCTGCCCCATACTCTTGACGGCCATCAGCCAGACACTGCCACTCCGTTGAATGGAGGTAACGGTCTGATCGTCGCCGATATCGAAATTCCGCTCGTTGTACCTCCCGAAAGCGGACATCCGGACCTTCCACTCCTCGGTGGTGCGGTTGGCGGAGAGGTTGAGTCGGAGCTGTCCGGAGTTGGATGATTCCTCACCGCGGTAGTTACCGCCCCCACTGAGCGAATACACCCAGTAGTTCCAGGGATCGACCTGATCGGTCATTTCGGCTTCCTGCTGATCCGTCAATTCGTCGCGGACCAGCGTGATGTGCATGTCCGATGCCCATGGCGTCCGGGCGATGTACCGGACCAGCCCGCTCTCGATGGCCGTGGTCAAGCCGCGGCGACGTTCGTCATCCGTGTTGGTCCCGTTACTCGTATAGGAAAGCGTATCGGAAAGCGCCCGAAAATCACGCTGCCCAATGAAGGCCAGTGAATAGACCGAGCCTCCTGATCCGGTCCGTTCGCTCGTAATGAGCAGGTGGACGTCAGCGGCTGTCCGCTCAGTGACGAAGTCCACCAGGGTGATTTCCGTCCGGATGTAGGACCGATCGCAACCGCGGTCACAATCAAGAAATAGGCGCACCGGCGAAGCCTGCTGGGCTGCAGCAGGAAGAACCATGGCGATGCCTGCAATCAGGGGTAACAGGAAGCGTCGGATCAAAGGTCTGGGGCTATGTATGGTAGGCGAATGGTAGTGAAGCCGGGAACGCTTCCTGAAAGGGGGCGGCATTAATGCCCCGCGCGTCTGGAAGGTTGTCCCTTCATCGAAGTTTGGCTCACCCGCCGGTCCTCCGGGACCGGATCCTATCGACCGGTCAGCGCGTCTTTCGGCGACTGGCACGACGGTTGCACTTTTCGCCCTTACCAAACCCCTCATTCATGCCTCAGACCCTCCCGGACGCCGTATTTGCGACGCTTGTTAAGGCGTTGCCCTCTGATCGACCCATCTCGCGGGATGATCTGAGCCGGTATGATCTTCCGGGACCGGTCGTCCATTTCCTCGAACACGCGCTTTCCCGCCGCATCGAGCTTGAGACGGCCCGCATCACCGAGCTCGGCGCAGATTGGGTGGATCATGACAAGGCCGAGATCGAAGGTGCCCGCGGCAGGTATCTCGAACTGCTGTCCCTGCATGCGCATTATCCTGCGTCCGAGTGGGAGCGTGCCCTGAGACAGGCCGTCCAGTTGGTCTGTGCCTATCTGGTTCGCCCCGTTCCGACCTTGATCCACTTTGTCTTTGGCGACCGCACGGCAGGGCTGAACGCGGACGATGTCGAACGGCGCGTGGCGTACTTCACGGGCTACTCGCATCTGAGGACGGCCGTCACCGCCTACCTCGAACGCATGTCCGGGAAGCTGGTCGAGCGGTATCCGCTGGCCCAGGCC
>JABDJZ010000162.1 GCA_013003255.1 Rhodothermales bacterium | reverse complement strand
GCACGCTCAAAATTCCAGTTGGACCAGGACCCCAGTGACCGGCTCACGTCCGCAAGCGCCTGTTCGCCGTAGGTAGCCGCGAGGTATTGCGAGAGCGCGAATCCCTGGTTGTAGACGGTCTCCCGCTCCAGACTGTTCAGGGAGTAGAAGCCGCCCATCTCCACCAGAGACAGTGTCTCACCGGCCAGAACCCGGGAGCGTAGGATCATGTCCCGATGGCTGTCCCATCGGTCATAGTCCAACGCGGTCCGCTGGTACTGGGCCGTCCCCTCGGCCAACCACGCTGGGTTGTTCAGGATGGGTATCGGATAGGAAGCGATGACGTTGGGATATCCGTACAGCACATCGGGACGTCGGACATCCTCGTAGTCCAGGTACTGCAGGTAGACAAAGGGCACCTTCCGGCCCGCCTTCATGCTGGCCTGGACCTGGATGATGTGGGTGTACTCATGCGTGATCACGTTGCGAAGCCACGCGTGTGCACCGCGAAGGGGCGTGTTCAGCGCAGGGGCCCAGATCTCGATGAGGTTGTCCAGGAAATAGGCGGCCCCGTTCGAGTAGTCCTCAAAGTCCTTGAGGACGATCGAGACCTTGGTATCGGGCTCAAAATCATACAGCGCGGTGATGGGCCCATAGATTTCCTCGGCGATGCGGGCCGTCACGCTGGCCGTCCGTGAGGAGCCGTTTCCTTCGCCATCGTCATGGAAGTGCACCAGAAAGTGCTCCGTCTCGATGGTGTACCAGTCCAGGTCACTGCGCACGTAATCGTAGAACGAGGGACTGACCTGGGCAAAGACACCTGCCGCGGTCACACCCGTCAGAACCACGAGGGCGAATATGGTGCGGATGACGCTCATCGGATGACGGCCACCTTGACCAGCTGGTTTTCAGTTCTGCCGTCGCCGGCCCGTGCGCGAACGCGGGCGAAATAGACGCCGCTTTCCGCATCGGTATCCCATCGAAGCTCCGAGGGTACCTCGGCCGGCGCGGACTCCAGTTCCAGTCGGTCCACCTCACGGCCGGCCGCGTCCAGAATCAGAACGCTGACCGATACGTCCACCGTGGGAAAGACGCGGAAGAACGTCACGCCGTCCCGCACGGGGTTGGGCCAGTTGTAGGTCTCGCCGGGCACCAGGACATTCGGCGTGTCCAGGAGCGTGGTAGTCAGCGGCTCGGTGGCCACAAAGGAGGAGTTGGTCTCGTCACCAAGCGCATCGCCACCGCGGAGCATTCCGAACAGCGGGGTGCCCCACGTCATGAGCGATCCATCGTCGGCCAGGCCCGCAATGCGCGCGGCGGGCTGAGCAAGCGCGTTGCGGGTGTACGCCACGCCGGAGCCGGCAGCTACGCCGACCGAAAGCGGAAAACCTGCAATAACCTGTCGCTGCTGGGTCCAGTAGGCATCCACCTGCCCGTCCGCGCCCATGGCCAAAATGGTGAAGTCATCCGGGTCATCAGCGGATTCGACCACCAGCGGCGCGCCGGTTATGGGCGCCCGAAGCCGGATGGGAAATCCGTTGGCCACGGCGCCGGTGCGGGTCAGTCCCCAGAGGTGTTCTGCGTCTGCGACCAGCACATCCAGCAGGCCGTCGTTGTCTACGTCTGCTACAGATGGCCATCCCGACAGCTCGCCCGACAGATCGAACGGAGTCACGGTGACCGTCGAGCCATCGGTGAGAAGCATATGGACCGCAGACCGGTCCGCGACAACCCCGAAGGTGCCACGACGGTCCGCGCCAAATTGGGGACGAAGCGGTCGGTCCGTGTCCACGGGCGCGTACGTCCACTCACGGTTTGCCCCTTCCCAGACCGCACGGTCATCCATCACGATGATCAGATCGGTGGCATCCGGACGCACGACCCCGATCACGGGGCGCGGCTGGGGCAGCACGGTGGCTACCGCGGCATTTCCGACCAGCAGGGCCGGACCCTGGGCGCCGTCTACTCCTACAATTGGGACCGCGGACACCCGGTTGGGGACGGCCACGACCGGCGTGGTGAAGCGACTGGCTGCGCCCACGGGAAACGTGCTCCCGGGGCTGGAATTGCCGCTGCCGTTGGTCACCTGAAAACCCGTGGGAGCAACCGCCCAGATGGCATTGCCGGCGATGGCAGGTTCTGCGGGAGCGAGCCCGGAGAGTGAGCCGATGATGATGCCGTCGGCCACCAGGCGCATTTCACCGGTCTCGCCCGAAAATGCCAGCAGACCATTGGTACCGACGAATCGGGTCAGCGTCGGCGCTGTCCCCCCGAATGCCGCATCAAGGGTGATGGCTGGGAGCGGATCGATACCGTCCTGCGAGACCTTTCGGAACGAGACACTCATGCTGGGGCCGGGTACCGAGAAGCCGCTGAGCTCCACAAACCCCGGTCCGCCGTCATTGGCGGACGATGATGGGTAGGTATCCGGGCCGAACCGGTTCTCGTAAAGCTGAACCTCCGCTCCGGCTGCCGTAATGGTGACTACAGGGTTGCCTTCATAGAAGAAATCGAAGGGCGAGCCGAGGTCGAACGAGGGCCCGAAGAACCCGCCAGTCGGGTTGCCAATGTCCTGCGCGCTGTCGGCCTCTTCGAGATCCAGACCGCGCCGGTTCTTGTCCGCATTGACGCTGTTGGTGGCCAGGCCGGTCGCAATCACCCGCTCGTCGACGTGCCACACCAGGGCCCCGCCGAGCAGGTCAATACCGTCCTCGTCCTTGCCACCCGGCAGCGCAAAATCATACTGGTCCACAGACAGGACCACCCCGCCGGGGAAGTCAGCAACGGTGCTCGAGTTAAAGCCCTCGGCGCCGTTTTCGAAACGCACTTCCTGGACCGTGCCGGCGTTCCACACCTGCAGGACAACGCCATCCCCTTCAGGGTCGCGGTGACGATTCTCCACCAGGAAGTACTCGGCCGACGAAATGGATGCCCTGCCCTGGTCAGAGCCGGTGGGAGCACCCACGTAGTCGAGGCTCAGCGCAGAACCCTCCTGCAGGACCTCAGGCTCGGTCCAGCCCAGGTAGTATTTGGTCCATGCGGTGGGCTCCGGAGGAAACAGGCCGGAGTAGGCGAATATGCCAAGTCCGTCCATGAGGCCGAAAGGGCCGATGGCGCTTTCTCCGGTCTCCGTATCGAACAGGTCAGGGACGCCCAGAAAATTGAAGAAGCTGGCCGCCAACAAGCCGTTCACGGAGAACTCAGCCAGGAAGTCCTCGTCGGCCAGTGAGTTGAAGCCCTGCCGGGTCTCCGTGCGGGGCACGATGATGCCGTGTGTGACCGGAATGCCGCCAAACACAGCCCGCGGCCGCGCGTCCAGGCGGTCCAGTACGTCTCCGGAGAGAAAGAGGGAGGGCAGGTCCTCCGGAGTCTTGTCCAGAATGGTCCCCACCAATTCCAGGTCCCGCCCCACGCCGGCATGGACAATCAAGAAGGCGGTGGTTTCCGGGTCGAGCGCCGGGAGATCGGACGCCCAGTCGGGGTCCGCCAGGGACCAGGCCTCCGTCACGAGTCCGGCCAGCTGGCCCAGTTCCTCATCGGAGTCCGCATCCGGGCCGGTCGGGCTGTAGGCACCCATGGTCTGGGACACGCGAACAACGCCTGGCAGCAGGTGTGTGGCCAGCTCCGTCTGTCCATCCGAGACGCGGGCCACGTAGTCCCGAAGGAAGGCCAGGTGGGCCTCCACATACGCGGCATCGTGCGGCAGCGGATCAATGGAAGGGCTCAGTCCCTCCTTGTAGAGCGGTCCGGCGAAGGTGCCGTTGCCGGTGGTAAACCGGGTGGTGTCAGGCTGGAACTCGACGCGAAGGACCACGACGTCGTAGAACGGGGCCGCGGGGTTTCTGAGTGCCGACGTGGAAGCGAGGGCTGCGCCCGCAACGGTCGCGGGGCCGTGGGGGGCGGTCGTGCCCTCGGCAGCCGTGAAGTTTGCCGCAGCGGCCCGCAGGCCGGCCGGGCCGGCCTGCAGCCGCGCCTGGGCAGACACGCCTGTCA
>JABDJZ010000139.1 GCA_013003255.1 Rhodothermales bacterium | reverse complement strand
CAGGAAGCGCTACCAGTCGCTGGCAGGGCCACGCGCGGACCCTGAGGGCCGTTGAGTAGGCGAAAAAAAGAGAGCGGCCGACATCGGTGGATATCGGCCGCTCCAAGCGCGGTCGGGAGGGTCACCTCGTGCGTGGCCAGGTGACCTGCTTCCGGCACCGGGTCCCCTCAGGACTGCCGGTGCCGGCAATGCCGTCTAGCGGACGCGGGTGGTTTCGCCAATCCAGGCGTAGCACCCGTAGTTCACCGTGTAGCTGTCGCCTGCATTCCAGCCCTTGAAGAACTTGTCTTCCGCGGTGGGCATGAGCCGGCGAATGCTGTTGAGTCGCTGACGGGCCTGGGATGAGACCGCAGGGTCACGGGACGCCGCACGGTCAAAGTAGTCGGCCGCCAGCCAGTAGACGGCGCGATCCTCGCGTTCGAACGAGCCACAGCCCTGGACGGCGGTCATGTACAGATCACCGATGGCCAGGAGGGCTGCTCCGTAGGCCGAGTCCGCCTGTAGCGACTGGCGGAACGCGGTCCGGGCGCGGGAGAGGCGTCCTTCCTGCTGATGCGCGATTCCAATGTTGTAGTAGACTTCCTTCGCTGCATCGGGACCACCGTCCATCTCCAGCGACTGCTCGTAGAGGTCGATGGCCTCATCGGCCTGTCCATCCTCGAGGCGCATCTTTGCAATCAGGCGGAAAGTCCGGGCTGACGGATCGCTCTCCATCAGGCGGGGAGCGAGGTCATACACTTCGTCGCGATAACCCTCCTCCATGTAGAGCTCCACCAGTTCGGCGATGATGTCCGCGTCTTCCGGCTTCTTCTCCAGCTGGTCTTCCAGGAAGCCAATACGCTCTTCCGGGGACGTGAACAGCCGGCCGCGCCAGTCTGTCACCATCGCCATGATTTCTGCGTCATCGGACCGGTGCTCCTCGACCTCGTCCAGGAATTCGACCGCGGCGCCCTTGTCATCCCGCTGGACGAGGTCCAGAACGACGTAGTTGATGTAGTAGCCCTGAACCCGAGCCGGCTCCAGGTTGAAGGCGGCGCGGTAGGTCGGTCCGACCTCGATCTGGAGGTCGGGCAGTTCCGCTGCGTGATTCTGAAGGAAACGGCCTTTCTGGAAAATCCAATCGTACTCGCTGACCTCCACGCCGGCGTCCTGCAAATTGGACACCGCGGTATCGAAAACGTACAGGGCAGAGTCCAGGTAGGCACGCTGCATCTCGGGATCTTCGGCGCCCATTCCCATGCCTTCGTACACTTCCACAAGCCGCTCATAGTTGCGGTCGCTGTTGTTCGGGAAGCCCGGGGCGCACTCGATCATCCACCGGAGGTACGGTAGGGAGGTCTGCCAATTCTCGTTCTTGTAGTCCTCGTAATAGAGGCTGTAGTTCATCCGAACGGTGTTCGCATCTTCCGAACAGGGCCCACCCTGGGCCTTTGCGCCGGCTGCAAACGCGAAGGAGAGCGCCAGAACCAGGAGCCCCGACTTCGGGAGGATTCGAGACTGGTAGAGGTGATGCATGATTGTCGTCTGTCTTGCGTCCACAGTAAATGAGTGGTCTGTTATCAACCTAGTTGGCGTCGAGCAAACCAGCGTTCCGCGAAGTTGAGGTGGATGCCGATCCGAATATATCGGTCTCGGACAAGACTCCCCGTCGCGGTTCCTCTGGTGCCCACGTCCAGATTGATATCAATCCGCGTGCCGCCTCCAAGTGTGGGCAGGCTGACTCCACTCGTAATGCCATAGGAATCAACCTTCTGATCATTGACGGGAGAGACGTACCCGGATTCCATAAAGGCTCCGAGCCGATACGCCGTGCGCTGCAGAAACGGTGCTAGAAGATCGCGTCCGGCCGGGAAGTATTCAATTCCACCGGATACGCGGAGACGATCATCCGTGTTGGACCCACCCGAAACCGGGGTATATCCCGGAAACGTCAGATCACTGGAGAACTCGGTCCAGGGTTCGTAACGGAGATCCGCATTGAACGAGAGCTTGGGACTGGGCTGGTAGAGGAGGCCGACACCGACCGACATCGGGATGTCAACCGAGCCGGGAATCTCGCTCTGGAGCGTGTCGGCAGTCTCTCCCCGGCCTTCTGCAATGACGCGCCTGGCGTCAAGCGTCGTGGGGAGGTCAAACGTAAAGGCCAGATTGAGGAAGTCGGTATCGCGCAGCAGGTCGCGTAGCGAGACTCGGACACCCAGGCCGGCGGTGGCACCGAAGAGGCGGGTGGACCGAACAATCTTCGTGTCCACGAAGCGGGCATCCTGAAAGACGGTTTCCTGGATGTCCTCGATGATGCCGAAGATCACGTCACCCCGCAGACCGACGGAAACCGCCGGACTCAGGCGGTATCCTACACCTGAGCTGATGCGATTCAGGCCGCCGTTGCCCTGAAACCGGGCGCCGAAGTTTTCCCCGGAATCGATGGTATCCCCAAGGTCCAGGGGCTTGATGACATCAATCAGGTAGCCCACCTGGCTCATTTTCGAGAAGCCGAAGCCCAGGCCGACCTGGTTTGGGCGGAGCGGGACGCCAATGGTCAGGCCGTCGAACGAACTGGAGGACAGTTTGCTCTGGACGTCGAGTGCGTCCGTGGTCTCCACACCCTCGAACCGCATCCCGCCAGAGAGGCGAACCAGGATCTGGTCACTCAGCGAGGCGGGGTTGGCCAGGTTGGTGAAGGTCGTCGAGTTGAAGGCGAGACCCTCTCCTCCGAGCGCATAGGACTTGGAGGAATAGTGCGGCAACAGCTGTCCAAGACCGTATCGGGAATAGACGGATCCTTCGCCCTCCTGCTGGGCAAGAGCGGACGCGGGAAGCAGAATTGCCAGGAGTGCGAGTGCGACTAGTCGGCTCATTGCTGGACTGGAGTTACGGCCAGGTGGAGCACCGGCGGAGTCGGAAGCAGAATCACGGACAGTGTGTTTTCCTGGTCAGGGACACGGACCTGCAGCCTGTCGAGGCCACCGCCGCCCTGGAGGAAGACACTCAACGAGTCGTGAAGTTGTATTGACTCGAACTCGAAGTGCGTGGAGCCACGGACCGCGGCCGCAATGGCCGTTCGCGTGCCGTCCAACGAGATCCAGTCCAGTTGCAACGTTTCAATGGGGGGGCGGGCGAAGGCGTGGGGCGTGTCCACGGACAGGCTTGTGTCAGCAGGTATCCGCACGATGCCTCTGTTGAGCACGGCCGTCGGCCGCTGGCCAAGTTGCGGCCTGAATGCCGCGGCAAGTCCCTGGCCGTCCTGAAGCACGTAGCCCGCAGGCACGGCAGACGGACCCGTCGGGTCAATCACGCGCGTCAGGCTTCGGCCAGCGCTGAAGAAGCTGGTGTCGCCGGCCGCAATGGCTCGAATGGAAGATCCGAGGACCTGCGTGCCGATGACCGCTGAGCTGGTCGTTGTCGACAATTCGAAGCCATGGAAGGCGTCCGCAAACGTGGTACCCCGCATGGTGGTGTCCCACTGGGCCACCCAGTCCTGCGGTAACGGGATCTCAAACACGCCCGATTGCGGACGCTGCAGCGATTCGGTAACCACGTCTCCCACGAAAATCGTCGTGTCCGAGGTGGCGCCGGTTCCCGACCACTCGAGGTCGACGCTCCGGAGGCTCACCGTGATCTCGGATACGGAGTCTCCATACACGTAATCCGTGAGGAGAAGGAGGGAGGCTGCCTCAATGGGCGTGTTTTCGAAGTTCTGCGTGAGAACGGTCGGCGCGACGAAATCCACGTATCCGCGGGTCTCCGTGCGTCCGAGGAGCGGGTCGTCGACCGTGCCGAACAGGGCGCGGGCCGCGTTCCCGGTGGCCTCGAGTACGGCGCTGGACTCCGGCTGACTTGAGGGTACCTCGAGGACGTATGGCGTGCCGGACTGCTCATCCACGAGGTCAATGCCGACAGGCGAGGGATCGTCGCAGGCCGCCAGAGCGACGATCAGTAGGGCCAGGAATATTCGATGCATGGAATGGGGGTTTCGCTTCCCAACGATCATGGGTACCCGGATCGTATCCGGCGGGAGGCGTCAGGTCTGATGGGCTGGGCCCGGACCCGGTGTCCAGAATGCTGAGACAGCAAAACCCCATCGACAAGCGATGGGGTTTTTGAACCCTTCCAATGCAGGGTACCAATCGAGGTTTCCCGGATGATCAGGCAGGCACGCCCGACTGCACGCGTTCGTACACCGCCGACGCAAGATTCATGTTGGCTTCGGCATCTTCACCAAATGCATCCACGCCTTCCTCAGAATCATGGGATCCCAGGTGGATGACGGCGTCGGCAAAGGTGCCACCGATTTCACTGGGCTCCTTCCCCTTGAGGTCCTCGCCGCGGGTCAGTTCGTAGTCCGCAATCAACTTCTCATCCAGGGGACCTTCAAACTCGACCTTTTGCGGCGTGTACACCACCTTGGCGTCCGCGAAGAGCTTGTGGTCCGCGTAGTCCGTCTTGAGGAGGAAGGGGACCATCCCACTCAGCCAGCCAAAGGCATGGACCACGTCAGGCTGCCAGCCCAGGTTGGAGATGGTCTGAAGGACGGCCTTGGCATAGAAGATGGCGCGTTCCGGATTGTCTGGAAACAGCTTGCCGGCCTTGTCCGCAAAGATGCCCCGCCGCTTGAACATATGGACGTTGTCCATGAAGTAGACCTGGAGCCGGATGCCCGGAATCGAAGCTACCTTGACCTTCAGGGCCTCTGTCCCGTCACCCGTGGAGATCTCCGATCCCGACAGACGGATTACCTCGTGGAGCCGATTGCGGCGTTCGCTCACGATGCCGTACCGAGGCATCATGATCCGGGTCTCCACCCCGGCGTTCTCATGCAGGCTCTCAGGTAAGGTCCGGACCAGCGTGGCCACTTCAGACTTATTCGTGAAGGGAGCAACCTCGTCCGAGACAAACAGGACCCTCATAGCACTAACTTATTCGTGGGCTTGTTGGAGGATTCCGCCAGAGGTCGTGGACTCAGGCAAGCAGTACCCAAATCCAACTGGTTAACGCCCGCAGCCCTGGGAGAGAGGACCCTGAGAGCAGGCCCTTCGAGGTCCCTAACACCGGCTCCACAGCTTGCCTGGGCACAACTACGGATCCGGATCAAATCTTGCAGCGAGTATTTCCTGACGGCCCAGTAAAATACGACTATGTTGCTGTTTTTCAAACGGTCACGACGTAAATCAACCGCGCTTGCGGTGGCCGGACTGGGGGCGATACAAGCCTGATACAGTCTGCTGATTCCTACTCTCCCGGTCTCTGAACCCTTGAGAACAGCCCCTCATCCCATCATCCTGTTTGACGGCGTGTGCAACCTCTGCAACGCGTCGGTGAACTTTGTCCTCGACCGGGATCCGGGGACATTCCGTTTCGGGTCGCTGCAATCGCCCGAAGGGCAGGCGCTCATGGCGGAGGTAGGATATTCTGATGAGCGCATGGGCAGCATCGTCCTGGTGGAGGGCGGCAACGTGCTCACGGAGTCCGACGCCGTCCTGCGAATCGCCGGGAGGCTCCAGGGGCCGGCGCGTCTACTGCGTCTATTCAGGGTGGTCCCTCGCTGGATTCGCGACCCGGTCTATCGGCTGGTTTCCCGCAACCGCTACCGCTGGTTTGGGCGCCGGGACGTGTGCCGAATTCCGACCCCTGATTTGAAGGACCGGTTTATTGACGGCTGACACCAGGCCTGGTTCATCCCAACCCAAACCGGGCGTGCCAGCGCCGACTCTGCCGAGCTGATGACGGCTGTCAGCCCCCGCCCGACCCCGCATCCTGCTGGCTCAGCAGGTCAAAGTACCGGCGGATGAGTTCCTCGTAGTCAGGGGCATACCCGCGTTCCAGTGCCCGAATAAGGTCGCGACGCAGCTGGTCCGCGCGCTCGGCGGGTGACAGCTCTGTCGGGCTGTCGCGGGTGATCTGATCCGCCGATTCACTCTCGCGACGACGCTCGCGACCGCGCTCCTGCATGGACCGGGAGGCCTCCAGCAAACGCGTGAGAATCTGCTGCTGACGTTGAACGGTTCGTCTGGACAGCCGCTGCTGCTGCAATTCCTCGATGGTCTCCTGCATCTGCTCGGCCACCTTTTCAAGGTCGCCGAGCGCCTCATTCTGGAGTGACCGCTCGCGGCTCAGCTGCCTCAGATCCTGACGGATCTTCTCCTGCTGACCCCCGAGCTGCCGCAGCCGCTGCTGCACGTCCTGGGACAGGCGATTCCCCTGCATGTCATTGAGCAGCTGCTGAATCTGCTGGTTCATCATCTGCTGCTGACCGGCCATGTTCTGAAGCTGCTCCATGAACTGCTCCATGGACATGTTGCCGCCCGAACCCTGCCCGTTCTGCATCTGGTCAAGCATGTCGGCCAGCATGAGCGCCAACTCATTCAGGTGGGTCATCGCACCCTTCTGGTGTCCGGATGCGCGCCGTGCGGCGCGGTCGGTCATGGCGCTGGTGGCATCGGCCATCTCCCGGATGGACTCGCCGGCATGCACCTGAACGTCCCGGGACATCTGGGGAATGGACCGCGAGAGGGACTGCAGCGAGTCCGAGACTATGCTGAGCCCTTCGCTCAGCCGGAGTTGCTGCTGGGCAGTCTGGCGCAGGCGTGGACTGTCGGCGGCCAGCTCCTGGACCTCAGCGCGAAGCGTCTCCTGGTCATTCGAAAGGCCGAGCACATCATCAAGCGCGCGCCGTAGGCCGGCCATGTTCATCTGCATCTGGGCGCCCTGCATGCCCTGCTGCATCTCCTGCAGGTCCTGCTGTAGGCTCTGCAGGTTCTGGCTCATCTGCTGCTGTTGCTGCTGGGCCTTCTGGAAGTCCTGACTCCGCATCTGTTCTGCGTTGTCGCGCATCTCCTGCGGCATGTCCTGGTCGCGGGTATCGTCGGCCAGTTCGTCCATGTCCTCGTTCGGAGCCTGGTCGAGTTCCTCCATCCGCTCGGCAATTTCCTCCAGCTTGTCCTCAAGCTGCTCCATCTCCTCGGCGGCCCGCTCCTGCTCGGCTGCCAGGTTTTCGGCCCGCTCCTCCCGCTCTTCGGCCGGCATGTCTCCCTCAGCCTTCAGCGGCTCGGTCTCTTCGGCCAGTTTCTGCTCGGTCTCGGCCAGTTCCTCGGCGCGTCGGGCAGCCTCGTCCAGGTCCTGCTGTACCCGAAGGTTCTTGAACAGCTCAAGCGTCCGCTCCATGCGCTGCTGGTACTGGTTCTCCGAGAACTCGACCTGCTCCATGCTCTCCTGCATCTCCTGGAGGTTCATCTGCTCCATGGCGTTCTGCAGATCCTCCAGGGCCTCCATCAACTCGGGCGTGTTGATCTCGTCGGCCACCTCTTTGAGTTCCTCGAACATCTCGAGGGTTTCTTCGCTCACGAGGTCATTCTGAGCCATCTCCTCGGTCAGTTCCTCGATCTGCTCGGCGATTTCCTCGACCGACTCCTCAAGCGCCTGCTGCTCCTCCTTCAACTGCTCCAGGGCTCGCTCGTCCTGCCATTCGGCCTCAGTCTTTGAGCGCAGTTCCTTCTGAAGCTCCTCGAAACGCTCCCGGATCCGCTGAGCCTCATCGACCAGTTCCTCCAGCCCTTCCTCGGTCTGGTCCTCCTTCTGGTCCAACTGCTCGTATCGCTCGGCCAGTGACGGCATGCGGAGGCGATACATGGCGGTTCGGGCCGTGGATGCTCCCGAGAAGGTATTGTTGTCGGCTACCTCCAGGTAATAGAGAAAGACGTCGCCCGGGACCGGGTCCAGACCGGTGTCTTCTATCAGACTCCAGGTGATCCCGCCGTTCTGTTCGAGGACGTTCGTTGCTCCGATGGGGAGCGGCATGACCATGAACGAGTCGGAGGGTTCGCCGAAACGGCTCTCATCCAGCCGGTAATTCAATTCCAGGCGGGAGAATCCGTAGTCGTCCGACATCTGCCAGCCGACATCCACCCGTGCCGACTCGTCGAGGTCTACCGATGGCTCAGGTGCCACAAAGCGGATGGAGGGTGCGGCGTCCTGTGTGGCGCGAATCCGGAAGGCCAGCGGATCGGCGTTATGGACCCCATCCACGGAGGTCACCCTGAGAGACCAGCTGTCATCTCGCAGAATCCGGAAGTCGCCGGTCCAGGAGCGGCCGCTACCTGTCAGTGGGACCTCACGTCCCGAGCCAAAGACGGCGACTGCTTCTGCGATCTCAGGTCCGGTGAGAATGGCCTCCACACTGACCCGGCTACCTACGAGGGCCGTGACCGTGCCGTCATTCTCGGGAAGCCGCACAGCAGGGAGCCGGGTGTACCCCGGGTAGCGGAGGGAGGCAGAAAGCTGGGCCACGACCGGTCGGTCCGTAACGGACAGCGTAAACCAATCTGAGGCGTAGCGCCCGGTCAGCACCCGGTACTCGATGGTCCTGCGCACATTGACCAGTTGGTGCATGGCTTCGGGCGGTGTGGACATCAACGCCGTTTCTGCCACGGACTCGCCGTTGAACCGGTACTCCAAAAGCACCTCGGCCGGAAAATCCGTACCGGACAGCAGGGCTCGGACTTCGACATCGGATCCCTTGATCACATCCACGCTGCCCGGAAGGACCTGAACGCTGAAGGGAAGAGGCTCTTCAAAGGTCTCCGTGGGAGAAAGGAGGCGTTGCGTGGCGCCAGAAAACGGGTCCCCCCAAAGCAGGGCCGTAGCAATGAGAGCCACAACGGGGAGCGTGGCCAGCCTTCCTGCGCGCTTGACTCCGGAAAAATCCTCAACGCGCTCCACCGGAACGGTGGCCAGTTCGGTGCCCAACCGGTCGGCGGCCGCTTGAATAAGGGGTGCCGGAGCTGAAGAGTGTCTGCCGTCCAACAACTGCAGCAGGTTGAGCAGCCGGTCACGTACTTCGGGGAAGACCACGCCGATGCGGGTGGCCACGGCGTCGTCGGACAGTCCGGGCATGATGCCCGTCCAGCGTAAAACCGGAAGCACGAGCTGCCAGGTCACCAGGCCTGCCACCAGCAGCACGGCGCCGCCCAGCAGCACCATTCG
>JABDJZ010000138.1 GCA_013003255.1 Rhodothermales bacterium | reverse complement strand
GTCTGGGTGCGTTCTGGTACCTGGTGCAGCGGATCACCGGTCGCGATCCTTCCCGGCCCATGTTCGGCTGCGGAGGCTGCCACGCCGGGGGATGTGCTACTGAACCTGGCAGTCAGACAGCTCAGTCTCCTTCGCCCAAGTCCTGATAGAGAGCTGACTGGAAGAGCTCTCTCTCAGCTTCCTCGTGGTTCTCCAGGAGTTCGAGGACACCGGTCAGTCGCAGGTGGAGTCGCTCGATCAACGGGTCCTCGGTGCCACCGGTCCGTTTCAGGAGCGTGATCACGTGATCCAGGTCACTGGCAATCTTGAGGTGCTCCTCTTCCAGCTGCGTGAGTCGCGACGCGTAGTGGGGTGCATGCGCCATGACGGATTCCTTGAACGCGGTGACCTCTTCGAGGTCGAAGTGCATCAGTAACGTGGCCTGAAACCGCCGGAGGCGTCGTAGGGCGGCCAGCTTCCAGGCCTCGAAATCCTTGTCCTCCAGTCCCTCGGGTCTGAGCAGGAGTGCGAGCGAACTCCGCTCGGCATTGATGGCGTGATGGTCCGCCGCTATCTGCTCGTTGACGGACGGAATGGGCCGATCGGCCGAAGTGTCGACGGATTGCATGTCGCCTGGAGGTTTGGCTACGGGAGCAAAGTCATTGTAGCCTGCATCGGGAAGGGAATTGACAGGTCCGGTCCCATCCCCCCGGACGGGAATCCCCCCACAGGCGCCGCTATCGCTGAAAGCGCTCCAGGCCCGCTGCGTTCGAGAGCACCTCGGGGTCCGTCAGGCATTCGTCTACGCACCCTGTCCTTACCAGGAGGGCCGGCTGTTGAAGGTCCACGCGTCCCAGGATGAACAGGTATGTGGCAAGCACATCCGCCTCTTCCGCGGTTTCTGCGAGCACCGTGGCGCTCTGGACACCGAGCACCGGTCGGCCGGTCAGTGGATTCACGATGTGGGGGTGCCGAACACCATCCCATTCAACGAAACGCTCGTAATCGCCGCTGGTGGCCACGGCACCCGATTCCATTTCAACCCGGGCCAGGAGAGCGCCCGGGTCACGCGGGTGCCTGATCCCGACGCGCCAGGGACGTCCGGGCTCGGGGCGTCCAAGTACGCGGATGTCCCCACCGGCGTTGATCAGGTAGTCGGCTATGCCGGCCTGCTCGAGCGTGATGGCTGCGCGGTCCACCCCGTATCCCTTGCCGATCCCTCCCAGTTCCAGTTTCATCCCCTTCCGTCCGAGCATGGCGGTGCCGGCATCGACGTCCGTAAGGACCTCCCGGTAGTCGATGAGGTCCAGGGCACGGCGGAGATCGTCGCTTGAGGGAGGCTGATCCTGTTCTTCCGCGCCCAGGCCCCACAACTCCATGGCAGGCACGACCGTGATGTCAAAGAGGCCCTCAAGCCGGATGGCCCAGGACCGGGATCGCTCCAGGATGGCGATGGTTTCGTCCGCCACATCAACGGGTGAGTCGTGTTCGGCATGGTTGATCCGGTGAACGTCACTGCCAGGGACGGAGGTGGAGAGCAACCTCTCCACCCGCCGGATTTCTTCAAGCGCCGCATCAATGGCCTGCTGGCCTTCCACCACGTCCGGGCTCAACACCACGATGGTGACATGCGTCCCCATCAGGTACTCGGATCCCTCGACGCGAAAACGCGCTTGACCGGATGCGACATCGGCCAGCGTAGCTGCCAGCAACGCCCAACAGAGAAGTACGCTAGCGGGCCAGCGCATCGATGCCTGAATCGGACGAGCCAGGGATGGATACCCGAATGCGTGAGGGTATACAGATGAGTTCATCACCCGGCCGGGATGCCCACCCCAGACTCTCGCATGTTCGGTGTCGACAGGAGGACTCGCGTACACGGACGGCGCCTCCTCTGACCTCCAGACTCACGTGACCATGGGGGCTTTCCACCTTGAGTCCGGACTGGTCAACGGACAGGTCTATCGTAGAATCCTGGCTTCCGCTCGCCTTTACGCGGGCTATCAGTTGGGTCGGTGGCAACTGCGGCGCGCCAATTCGGAGTGTCAGCAGCACGGGGTTCGACACTTGGCGTGGAAGGTCCAGTCGCCTGGTCAGCATGCGCAGCGCATCGGCTTCGGGTCCCGGTTCGGCGGGAGAAACCAGCCGGTCCGGCAGGGAAATGGTGGCATCCGCCGTATGCGTTCCCGGGACAGGGTACATGTCGGCTGAGACGACGCCCAAGGACCCAAATGCGCGTTCGAGTGCGCGGGTAGCCTCCCGGCTGGCCAAACGCGGCCGGTCTGTCAGGACGCGCACCGCGAGGAAGGTGTTGCGAGCCTCCCTCGCGAGCGCCGGCAGCCACGGGCCGGTTGCCGCAAACGGCATCGTCCGGAGGAATTGTCTTCGATCCATCGGGAGTAGAAGGTGATGAAAGCCGGGGCGGTCACACCCATCCCGACAGGCCCATGATCGGCTCTGGCGGGCCGTTCCGCTGCGGGTGGATAGGAACCGATCTCGGCAGGGAGCGCGCTTGCCAGGGGGTGGGGGAATACCCCACGAAGGCAGGCGCGCCCTCTGGCCAGGTAGGAGACGCTCGTGTAAACGGTTTAGCGCCATAGCGTGTCTAATGGCCAAAGCCGCCCCAGACCGCCCATGCTCCGGAACTACTTCCGCATCGCCCTTCGAACCATGCTCCGGCACAAGGGCTATGCGGCCTTGAACATTGCCGGCCTGGCGGTGGGTCTGGCCTGTGCCTTCTTCATCGCGCTCTGGATCCAGGACGAGGTGTCCACGGACCGTTTTCACGCGGACGGGGATCGCATCTACTCGGTGATGCGGCACTCCACGTTTGGTGGCGTCAAGGGCACCACGCAGTCCATCACGAAACCCCTGGCGCAGGCCCTGCTCGACGAATACCCGGAGGTTGAGAGCACGGTGTTGTGGGGTTGGGACACCTGGGCGCTTCTGAAACGGGGAGAGGAGGGCGTGCGGATCAGCGGCAATTGGGCCGGAAAGGACTTTTTCTCGGTGTTCTCCTTCCCGCTATTGGCCGGCAATCCCGAAACGGCGCTTCAGACGGCTGAGTCCATCGTGCTCACGGAACGGCTGGCCATCCGGTTCTTCGGTTCGGACTGGCGCACCAAGGAGGTTCTTGGACAGAGCATCCGTCTGGACAACCGGATGGACCTGACCATCACCGGCGTCGCGGCGGATCCACCTTCGAGTACACAGTTCGGGTTCAACTTCATCGTACCGATCGAGGAGTTCATCGCCCGGAATACCTGGGTCGAGCAGTGGGACAACAACGGACTGCGACTCTGGGCGCGCGTCCGCCCGGGCACCGACATTCTCGCGTTCAACGCCAAGATCAAGGACGTCATTGATCAGCGGGTGGACTCCTACGAGTCAGACGTCTTCTTCTATCCAATCGCCAAGAAATACCTCTACAGCGATTTCGAGAATGGTGTCCAGATAGGTGGGCGAATTGAATACGTCCGGGCTTTCGCGTTGGTGGCGTTCCTGATCGTACTTATCGCCAGCATCAACTTCATGAATCTGGCCACCGCTCGCAGCTCGGCCCGTGCCCGCGAAATCGGTGTCCGCAAGACCATTGGCGCGTCCCGCGGTTCACTGGCGGCTCAGTTCATGGG
>JABDJZ010000134.1 GCA_013003255.1 Rhodothermales bacterium | reverse complement strand
CACGCCCACCTTGAAGTCGGCCATGTCGGGGTTGTGGTCGGCCATCTCCAGGCCGGTCGCGAGCCAGGCGCGGGTCTCGCGCGGGTCGATCAGGGCGTCCACCCAGAGGCGGGCGGCGGCGTAGACGGGCGAGGTTTGCTCGGCGTAGCGGGCTTCGATCTGGTCGAGCCGCGCCTGGCGGTCCTCGCCGGAGAGCTCGATGCCCTGCTTGGCGAGCGTCCGCTCCTCGATCGAGAGCAGCGTCTTGGCGGCCTGGGACCCGCCCATGACGGCAATCTGGGCGCTCGGCCACGCCAGCATCAGCCGCGGGTCGTAGGCGCGCCCGTTGAGCGCGTAGTTGGCCGCCCCGAACGAGTTGCCGACGACGACCGTAAACGTCGGGACGACCGAGTTGGCGACGGCGTTGACCAGCTTGGCGCCGTCCTTGATGATGCCGCCCTGCTCGGCGCGCGTGCCCACCATGAACCCGGTCGCGTCCTGTACGAACACGAGCGGGATCCGCTTCTGATTGCAGTTCATGATGAACCGCGCGGCCTTGTCGGCCGAGTCCGAATAGATCACCCCGCCGGCCTGCATTTCGTTCGAGGACGCCTTGGCCCCGGTCCGGGCCTTGACGACAAGGCGCTGGTTGGCTACCACGCCGACGCTCCACCCGTCTATCCGGGCGTAGCCCGTCAGGATGGTTTTCCCGTAGTCGGCCTTGTACTCGGTCCAGCTGTCCGCATCCACCACGCGGGCCAGCAACTGGCGCATGTCATAGGGCACGTTGCCTTTCGTTGGGACGATGGACAACAGCTCTTCGGCGTCGAATGAGGGCTCCCGGGCCTCGACCCGATCAAATCCGGCACGGTCGCGGGCTCCCAGGCGGCCCACGAGATCCCTTACCGTGGCGAGGCAGGTTTCGTCATCAGGGACCTGATAGTCGGTGACCCCGGAAATCTCCGAATGGGTCGCGGCTCCGCCCAGGGTCTCGTTGTCCACCTCCTCGCCGATGGCCGCTTTCACCAGGAAGGGGCCGGCCAGGAATACGGATCCGGTGCCGTCCACGATCAGCGCCTCGTCACTCATGATGGGCAGGTAGGCTCCGCCTGCCACGCAGCTGCCCATGATCGCGGCAATCTGCGGAATGCCCTTTGACGAGAGGATCGCGTTGTTTCGGAAGATCCGGCCGAAGTGATCCCGATCCGGGAAGATCTCGTCCTGCATCGGCAGGAATACACCAGCCGAGTCCACCAGGTAGATGATTGGCAAATGGTTTTCCATTGCCAGATCCTGCGCCCGGAGGTTCTTCTTGGCCGTTATCGGAAACCAGGCGCCCGCCTTGACCGTGGCGTCATTGGCCACGATCACGCAAAGGCGCCCCGAGACGCGACCAAGGCCCATTACCGTGCCGGCCGCCGGACACCCGCCCTCTGCCTCGTACATGCCGTCGCCGGCAAAGAGACCGAGTTCCAGGAATTCCTCGGGGGCATCAACAAGTCCGGCAATGCGCTCACGCGCGGTGAGCTTCCCCCTGGAATGCTCCCGATCTATCCGTTTCTGACCACCGCCCAGTGCAACCTGGGCCGACCGCGTGCGCAACTCATCGAGCAGACGCTCCTGCGCCTCCTGATGCACGTGTTTACCTGTAAGGGGCTTGCCCAGAGATGCCATACTGTCCGAATGTATCCCGCCGGCGTGCCTTCGCGAATCGCCGCGGCTTCTGCCAATGAAAAGGGCTCCGCCTGACAGACGGAGCCCCTCTAACGTCGTCAGAGACGATGCCTAGATAAACGCGGAGATCTTCTGCATGATCGCCGGCCTCGGCTCACCGGTCTTCTCGTGAATCAGCTCAACCATCTTCCGCAGGCTGCCGCGTGCTTTCTTCATCTCTTTGTCGCCGAATTCAATGTCCGCCCAGACCGTATCGATCTGCTGCTTGACTCGGGCCCAACTGTCATTCATCGCCGATGTGGCCATCGTATCTGATTTTTCTGCTCCGGAGGCTAACGATCCATTTATTTACAGGTAACAACAGGCGAGGTTTCGGATATCGTCTGTTTTGTGATGTCCAGCCGCTTTGCCCCGCCAACTGCGCCCGCCAGTCCCCATAGATCGCCATGAGAACCTCATTCACGCTCGCCACCTTGACCCTGCTGCTCGCGGGCCTTTCGCCGGATTCCACATCGGCCCGGCAGGTAGACCCGGCCGCCGTTGACGCGCTGTTTTCGCAGTGGGACTCCACAACTTCTCCCGGGTGCACGGTAGCCGTGAGCGAAGACCACGAGGTCACGCTTGCCCGCGCCTATGGGATGGCCGACCTCGAACACGACGTAGTCAACACGCCCCAGACCATTCTGGAGCCCGGATCCGTCTCAAAACAGTTCACGGCGGCCGCGGCGATTCTGCTCGCGCTCGATGGCGAGCTGGCACTGGACGATGATATTCGGAGCTACTTCCCGGAGCTCCCTGACTACGGGGAGGTGATCACCGTGCGTGACCTGCTCAATCATACCTCGGGTCTGCGGGACTGGGGAAGCGTTGCCGCGATCGAAGGGTGGCCTCGAACCACGCGGGTTCACACCCACACCCAGGCCCTGGACATTGCGGCCCGTCAGGAGAGCCTGAACTACGGGCCCGGCGAGCACTATTCCTACACCAATACGGGGTACAACCTCCTGGCGATGCTTGTAGAGCGCGTCAGCGGGACGTCCTTCGCCGACTTCTCCCGGGATCGGATCTTCGAACCCCTCGGCATGACCCGTACTTCCTGGCGCGACGACTACACACGGGTAGTCAAGGGTCGTGGCATTGCCTACCGGCCGGACGGCACAGGCGGATACAGGATGAACATGCCTTTCGAGAACGTCCACGGCAACGGTGGGCTGCTGACCACCGTGGAAGACCTGCTGCGATTCAGCCACGCACTTGAAACGGGCAGCCTCGGCGGGCAGGCCTTCATCGATGAGATGCACCGCCAGGGCGTGCTCAACAACGGCCGCGTGATTGCCTACGCCAGTGGCCTGTTCGTGGACGAGTACCGGGGCGTTCGTCAGGTCGGGCACAGCGGTGCCACGGCCGGATATCGCGGCTACTCGGCGCGCTACCCGGACCACGGCCTGGCGGTGGCCGTGATGTGCAACGTCGCATCCGGAAATGCGGGGCGGCTCGCCCATCAGGTCGTAGATCTGTATCTGGGCTCCGCACTCTCGGACCCGCCGGAGGCTCCGACGGCCTCAGTCCGCATCCCGCGCGATCGGCTGGTGCTGATGTCCGGGCGCTTCCGCAACCTCCGAAACCATTCGCTGGCCGTCCTCGACCCCACGTCGGAAGGGCTTCGCGGTCCCTGGGGACGGTTCGTCCCACAATCCGGAACGCGGTTCGATGGACCGGGAGGGCGTGCGGTGGAGTTTTCGGGCGACGATGCATTCACGCTCCTCGAGGCCAACGGTGACTCTTTGGCCTTCGAACGGGTGAGTGCCTGGGAGCCTGAGCAGGAGGAGTTGGAGTCCCTGACAGGCACCTACCACAGCCCGGAAGCGGAGGCCACCTACACTCTGGACCTGCGGGCCGATCGGCTCATGATCCAGGATCGCTACGGCGATGCGCTGGTCATGAGTCCCCTCTACCGGGATGCGTTTCGCACCGGGATGGGGATTGTCCGCGTTGAGCGAGATGACCGCGATCGCCCCGTGGCGCTTGTTCTGACACAGTCCCGCGTATGGGGGCTGCGCTTCGACCGCGTGGACTAGATCCTGCGTGGGTGCCCACCCTCTCGCGACTGAATCAGGCGCCGCCCGTAAACAGGTGCCGCATCAGCTTTCTCTTGGCGATGGGCATCAGCGTAGCGTCAAACGGGAAGTCGATCTTGGTGTCCACGTAGTACGTGGCCGGGTTCGGCAGATCAGGTCGTTCCCGGGTCAACTCCAGTTTGATGTGCTGGGGCGGAATGGCCTTTCGATCCGGCATCCGCTTGACCATCGAGGTCCGCAGCCCCCTGTACCGTTCATCGGCCCGCGTGACGATGGACATGTGGTACCGAAGCACACAGAGCTCGTCCGTCTCGCCGTCGGGTACCATCATGTACCCTTCCTCCGTGTAGTTCGGCAGGATACCCACTTCCTCGATTTTCAGGTGGCCGTCAACGAACTCGAAAATGGTCCGGCCCTCTTCAATGGTGTCGCGGATCAAGGGTAGCGCCCACTCAATGAGCTCTCCGAGACGTCCCATTGGCCCCAGGTCCTCCGGGGGTTGCCCGTACACCACCTCATTCTGTTCAAGGTCGATGGACTCGATCTCTGTCGGAAGGGCATCCCGGATCTCTCCAAGCTGGCCACGCAGCTTTCCGAGCGAACCATGCAGTTCGATCAACTCGCCCAGGTGCGGATAGATGGCCGTCCGCGAGAAATCATCCTTGATGGACTGGAGAGCCCCCAGGACGGTGTACTGGGCCCGTTCCGTATCGGACCCAGCCATCAAAAACGTATCGATTGTAAGACTTGCCATGGCGACGCAGTAATCATCAAGTTACCGTGAAGCAAAGAGCGAGCCCAACAGACTCTAGGCCATATGGACAGGTTCCGCCCCGTCTCCACCGGCAGCTTCGTCCACCTGGGAGGCCAGAACTGTCCTCTCCGGATCAATAGCCGTGGCAAAGTACTCGGCCTTCGAGAAGTCATCCACCTGAATGGTGTCCTCTCTGAGCATTTCGGCACGCTCGAGCGCTTTTCCATCCTCGGCGGTCATCAGACCGGCTTCCACCGCGGCCGCGACCATCTGAGCTGGAGAACCACGCTTGATCTGTCCAGACTTGACGGCCTTGCGCAGTTGACGACTCAGGCCGTCCGCCTTGGCACAGGCCTCGAACGCCGTTTCCAGGCGCCGCACCGGACGCGTCTCGTCGGTCGGCACGTGCACACCCGGCACCATCCGCTCACGCTGCTCACCCGGGGTCTGGATGATTCGCGCCACCTCATGTCCGAGATCGTCCGAAGGACCCGCACCGATCCGGTTGAACCGGCTCCAGGCCGCAAGCGGCTTCCGAACGAGCCATCCCACGACGGGAATCGGCATGTTGTCGAACAGGCCGTCGAATGACTTCTGGATCTCGCCCAGCGCGTACTCCATGGACCACTCGACCATCGGGAGGTCTTCCTTCCGACGCCCTTCGGCCTCGAATCGTCTGAGGACTGCGGCTCCCAGGTACATCCAGGAGAAGATGTCTGCGAAGCGACCCGTCAGCTTTTCCTTCCGCTTCAGCGTGCCACCCAGGGTGGCCAGCGCCATGTCGGACCAGAACGCGAACGTGGCTGATGCCCAGGCCAGCTTGCGATAGTACTTGGCTGTTGGACCGGACACGGGGCTTGAGGCCAGGCGACCGCGTGTCAGGCTCAGCAGCAGCGCGCGCACCTTGTTGCGCCCCACGTGGCTGACGTGGTTCCAGAAAGCCTTGTCGAACGCCTTGACGTCCTTGTTCTGAATGGCGTGCACTTCCTCCAGCACGTACGGGTGACAACGAATCGCACCCTGCCCGAATACCATCAGGGTTCGGGTCAGGATGTTGGCCCCCTCGACCGTGATGGACACGGGCGTATTGATGTAGGCGTGCGCGATGGCGTTTCTCGGCCCGCGGGATATGGCGTTCCCGCCGAGGATGTCCATGCCGTCGTTGACCGCCTTCCTGAACAGCTCCGTAGCGCTGTACTTCATCATGGCTGTCACAACCGCCGGCTTGGCGCCGGAATCCAGCCCGCCATTGGTGAACCGGCGTGCGGCCTCCAGGATGTAGGCGAAACCACCGATGCGTGCCAAGGGCTCTTCGATGCCCTCGAACTTGCCGATGGACATGCCGAACTGCTTCCGGACCACGGAGTGCGCACTGGCCACCCGGGCCACATGCTTGACACCCGCCGTCGAGGTACCCGGCAGCGAGATACCGCGGCCGGCAGCCAGCGACTCCATGAGCATCCGCCACCCGCGGCCGGCTCCGTCCGCACCACCAATGATGGATTCCTCCAACGGAACGATGACATCGTGCCCCTCTGTGGGACCATTGTAGAATGGAATCCCAATGGGGTCGTGCCTCTTGCTGATGTCCACACCGGGCGTGTCGGTGGGAACGAGCGCGCAGGTGATCCCGGGATGCTTGCCTTTGCCCAGGAGGTTCTCTGGATCGTTGAGTTTGAAGGCCAGGCCCAATACCGTCGAGATCGGCGCGAGGGTGATGTACCGCTTCCGCCAATTCAGCTTCAGGTACAGCTTGCCGTCATCGCCCTTGAATACGTCTCCGCTTGCGGAGATGGCGCCGGCATCGGAACCGGCGTTCGGCTCGGTCAGCGCAAAGGCAGGAATCTCCTCGTGCGAGGCCAGACGGGGCAGGTAGTGGTTCTTCTGCGCCTCGGTACCGTAGTGGATCAGGAGTTCGGCTGGTCCGAGTGAGTTGGGCACCATCACCGTAATGCCCAGCACCGCACTGGAAGCGCTCAGCTTCCCGACCACGGCCGAGTTGGCCGACGGAGAGAAGCCGTGTCCACCGTATTCCTTCGGAATGATGAGTCCGAAGAAGCGCTGCTCAGCCAGGTAGTCCCACGTGGCCTTGGGCAGATCACGCTGCTGGAACACCTCCCAATCGTCCGTCATCTCGCAGACTTCCTGGACTGGTCCGTCCATGAAGGCCTGCTCTTCCTCGTTGAGCCCCGGATATCCTGCTGCCAGGATCTTCTGGAAGTCCGGCTTGCCGGAGAACAGTTCCCCTTCCAGCCAGACCGTACCTGCGTCAATGGCCTCCTGCTCCGTGGGAGAGATCACCGGCAAGAACTCCATCTTGATCATGATGCGCATCAGGGCACCCGAGATCAGCCGGCGAAGCGGCTTTACGACGGAAAACAGGGCCAAAACCCCGAAGACGGCCCAGACCCATACGGGTGCTCCGAAGCCGAATAGCGCTACCGCCCCGAACAGCACCCAGGGAAGGGCCCCGACGCCGACGAAGAGCATGCCGAAGCCGATGACGATGGCCGCCGTGATGCTCGCCCAGAGCGGCATCAGGTCGTGCAGGAACTGGTAGAATGGAAGGTCAGACATGGCAGTGGTTCGCTGGGGGGCAGGTCAGATGGAATGGGGAGGTCAGAGTGCGAGGTTTTCGACCACGGCCGCGGCTCCCATGCCGCCGCCGATGCACATCGTGCAGATGCCGTAGCGCTCGCCGCGGCGGCGCATCTCGTGAAGCAGGGTGGCCAGCAGTTTGGCGCCGGTGCATCCCAGTGGGTGCCCGAGAGCTATGGCGCCCCCGTTGACGTTCACACGATCAGGGTCAAGGCCCAACTCGCGGATCACCGCCAACCCCTGGGCAGCAAAGGCCTCGTTGAGTTCGAACAGTCCAATATCCTTGAGTTCGAGTCCCGTCTGGCGAAGGACCTTCGGCACAGCTTCGACGGGGCCGATTCCCATCAACTCCGGAGCGACGCCGGCCACCGAGAAACCGACGATGCGGCCGAGCGGATCAACACCGAACTCGCTCACAGCGCGATCAGACATCACCAGCGTGGCAGCCGCGCCGTCGGACATCTGCGATGAATTACCGGCCGTCACGCTTCCACGATTCCTGAACACGGGGCGCAGGCGGGCCAGGGCCTCGAATGTGCTACCTACGCGGGGGCCTTCATCCACGGAGAAGCTGGTATTCCGCGTCACCACCTCGCCGTCGGCATACGATGTATCCTCGACATCCACCGCGACGATTTCGTCCTGGAACCGCCCTGCCGAGATGGCGGCCAGTGCCTTTTCGTGGGACTGCAGCGCGAATCGGTCCTGATCCTCGCGGGAGATGCCATACTTGGCCGCGACGTTCTCCGCGGTGTTGCCCATCGAGACGTACACATCCGGATCCTGAGCCACCACGGCCGGGTCCGGTGAGAAGTAGTACCCCGACATCGGCACCGAACTCATCGACTCCGTGCCGCCGGCGACGATGACGTCAGCCTGGCCGACTGCAATGGCCTGACTGGCCAGCACGACGGTCTGAAGGCCGGATGAGCAGAAGCGGTTGATGGTGGCACCGGGGACCGTGTCCGGCAGTCCGGCAGCCTGAGCGACAATGCGCCCCATGTTCATGCCCTGGGGCCCTTCCGGCATGGCGCAGCCGATGAGGACATCCTCCACGCGGTCATCCGGTACGGAACCCGCGCGATCCAGTGCTCCCCGCACGGCAAGGGCGCCGAGCGTTTCGGGGCGCATGTTTCGGAGGGTACCCTTGTTGGCCTTCCCGACGGCGGTCCGTACGGTGCTGACAATGTATGCGGCGTTCTTGGCTTCCATTCTGATTGCGTTGAGTAGTTGGGCGGGCGGTGTCCGGGGTTGGGCCGTCCGGCCGTCAGTTCCGCAGTGGCTTGTTGTGGGTCAGGATGTGCTGGATGCGCTCCATGGTCTTCTGCTCTCCCAGCAGGCTCATGAAGACCTCCCGTTCGAGGTCGAGCAGGTACTGCTCCGAGACGTGCTGGGGACCTGAGAAGTCGCCGCCAGTCAGGACATATCCGAAGCGTTCGGCGAGATGGAAATCGTACTCGCTGATGAACTGGCCCTGCAGGAATTGATAGGCCGCCGTCTTCAGCGCCGCCCCTGCCGGACGACCGAGCACCTTGATCATCCGATTCCGCGGCGGTGGCATGTACCCCGCTTCCGACATCCGAATGACCTCGTGCTTGGCCACGTGGAAACGACGCTCGGCGTTCATCACCACCTGGCCGTTCGGCGCCATGTAGCCCATCGTGATGGCCTCGGCCCCACTGGTAGCCACCTTGGCCATCGCAACCTGCTCGAAGTAGACCTGCAGGAAGCCCTGGATTTCGTTGTCGTGCCCGTGCGCTGACCGCGCTTCGGCCAGCCGGGCCAATTCCATGGTGCCGGTACCGGCCGGGATCAGACCTACGCCCAGCTCCACGAGACCCACATAGCTTTCTGCCGCCGCCACCGGCTGCGGGCTGGCCATGAGCATCTCGCAGGCGCCGCCCAGCACACGCTGATGTACGGCTACTACCACCGGCTTCTCGGCGTACCGGATACGCTGAATGGTCTGCTGGAATCCGGCGACGAACTGCTCGACCGTGTCCACTTGGCCCATCATCATGGCCATCGCGGCTTCGCCAAGGTTGGCTCCCACCGAGAAGTTGGTGCCTTCGTTGCCAATCACGAGCCCACGAATGTCCGGAGACGATTCGACGATGTCGAGAGCCTCGACAATACCCTCCATCACGAACTGGCCGAGGCTGTTTGCCTTGGAGCGAAACTCCAGACAGACCACGCCATCGCCCAGGTCGAGCAATGAGACATCGGAGTTCTTCCAGACGGTCCGGTCCGGATTGGCCTTGAGCGGGGCAAGCCCTGCCTCATCGGCGTACTTCTCGAGGGGTGCATGCGCGGCCTCCCCGGGCAGGTACACGGTGTCGCCGTCGTAAAATTGGTCTACACCGGCGGCCTCCATGGCCTCCACCCAGTCGGGGATGTCCTCCCCGTCAGCGCGCAGGTCGGCCAGAATTCGGCCAAACCCGAGGGCGTCCCACATGGCGAACGGACCCATCTGCCAGCCGAATCCCCAGCACACGGCCCGGTCGACGTCGGCCGGAGAATCCGAGATTTCCGGAATGCGGCGGGCCGAGTAGGCCAGGAGATCACGAGTGGTCCGGCGGAAGAAGTCGCCTGCCCGGCCCTGATCCTCGTACAGTGCGTTGAGGCGGGCCGAGAGATCGCCGGCGCCTTTGATGGCGCCCAGATCACCGAGGTTCAGGTCGCCGGCCGACACGTACGCGCCGGTGGCAGGGTCAATCGACTTGATCTCGCCCCCCTCCTTCTTGTAGAACCCTGCACGCGTCTTGGCGCCAAGTGCCCCGCCCCCGACCAGTTGCTCCAGCACAGCCGGTATGGTAAACGCATCGCGGCGCTCATCATCCGGTACGGCTCGGTGCAGGTTCTCGATGACGTGCTTCATCACGTCGAGGCCAACAACGTCAGCCGTTCGGAATGTGGCGGACTTTGGATGACCCACCAGGGGGCCGGTCAGCGCGTCGATCTCCGGAATGGTGTAGTCGCCATCGGTAAAGGCCTTCATGGCGCCCATCATGGCGTAGATGCCGATCCTGTTGCCGATGAAGTACGGCCGATCCTTGGCCACCACGATGCCCTTGCCGAGCTGGACACGGCCGAATCGGCTCACACGGGCCAGGACATCCGGATCCGTATCCGGAGTCGGAATCAACTCCAGGAGTCGGAGGTAGCGGGGCGGATTGAAGAAGTGTGTGCCCAGAAAGCGGCGGCGGAATGATTCCGGAAGCCCTTCGGCAATCTCCGCGATCGGGAGCCCGGAGGTATTCGTCGTCACGACGGTGTCCGGACCCACGGCCTCGGCCACCCGCGCCATGACGGAGCGCTTGATGTCCATGCGCTCGATGACGGCCTCGACCACCCAGTCCATGTCGGACAGCCGGTGCATGTCATCGTCAAAATTGCCCAACTGGATCCGCGTGGCATCCTCTGCCTTGAAGAACGGCGAAGGCTTCAGCTTGGAAGCGCGCTTGAACGCCGCCTGTACGACGGCATTTTTCGGACCCTCCTTGGCGGCGATGTCCAGCAGCAGCACTTCCATTCCGGCGTTGGCGAAATGGGCGGCAATCTGCGCTCCCATGGTCCCCGCACCCAGAACCGCGGCGCGGCGGAAGGGGCGATGGGCTTTCGAAACGGTCTCAGTCAGCGTTGCTTCCATGTGTCGATTCTTGGGGCAGCTCCAGCGCTACCACGGGCGGTTTACAGTCCGTTCCCACGTACATGCTCTCGATTTCCTCCGAGAACTGATCGCGGACACGGGTTCGTTTGATTTTCAGGGTCGGGGTCAACAGGCCATTGGCCACACTGACCGTGTCGGGCACCAGCCTGAAGCGCTTGATGCAGGTCCAGTGGCTGCGGCCCTGGTTGGCTTCCGCGACCACGTCCTTATAGGCGGCCAGCACGGCGGGGTCACAAATGAGGTCCGCCATCGGGAGCCCCGGGTCGTGGGCCAGGTTTCGGACCGCCTCCGGGTTCGGGAAGATGAGCGCAGTGGTGTACTTCTTGCCGTTCCCGACCACCACGGCCTGCTCCACCAGAGGACTCGTCGTGAGTGCATTCTCGATGGGCTGCGGCATGACGTATTTGCCGGTGGACAGCTTGAACAGGTCCTTCTTCCGATCCGTGATGCGGAGGAAGCCGTTGGTGAACTCCCCGATGTCGCCGGTGTGAAACCAGCCGTCATCGTCGATGACCTCTGCGGTCTTCTCGGGGTCCTTGAAGTATCCCTTCATCACGTGCGGCCCCCGAGTCAGTATCTCGCCGTCCTCCGCGATGCGAACCTCAATGTGTGGTAGCGGCACGCCCACCCAGCCCGGTCGGTTGGTCTCCGGGCGATTGAAGGTGATGACGGGGCTGGTTTCCGTGAGCCCGTATCCCTGCAGCAGGTCTATTCCCGCCGTGGCAAAGACCCGGACAATCTCGGCGTTCAGCGCGGCGCCACCGGCTGAGATCATGCTCACCCGACCGCCCATGGCCGCGCGCCACTTGGCGTACACCAGTTTGTCCGCCGCGCGGTGCCGAACGGCGGCAAGCCCTTTCAGCTCGGTACCGATTTCCCAGGTGCGTGCCCGCTCCAGGGCCCACTTGGCCAGTTTGCCCTTGACTCCCCCAGCGGCTTCGGTCTTCTCTACAATCTTCGCGTACAGCTTCTCCAGAACCCGCGGGACCGTGGCAAACACGGTGGGTTTGACGTGCTGGAAATCCTCGGCCAGGCGGTCGGGCGTCGTGAACCAGATGGGCGTCCCGAACGCCAGCGTCGCATAGCACATGGTGCGGGCGAACACGTGGCTCAGAGGCAGGAATGAAAGCACGGTTTCCCCGTCCGGCCCGAAGCGGTACTTGCCCGTCTCCTGATAGGTGTAGAGGGCGTTCATGCACAGGTTCTCGTGCGTCAGCATCACGCCTTTCGGCGTACCCGTGGTCCCGCTGGTGTAAATGATGGTAGCCAGATCATCGGGATAGCGCCGGTCTGCCAGTTTCCTGGCCGCTGCTGAATCCCTGGCGGATTCCTCTGCGCCGCGATCCTCGAGTTGTTGCAGTCCAATCACCGTGACACCCTGAGCCGTCGCTACCGGGCCATCGGCCACAACGATGGTTTCCAGCGCGGGGAGGTTGCGCAGGGCGGGCTTAACCTCGGAAAGCAGTTCGGCGTTGGAGACGAACAGCACCCTGGCTTCGCAATGCTCCAGGACATAGTGAACCGCCTCCGGAGCCTGCGACAGGTAAATGGGCACATCGACGATGCCGGCAATCAGGCATCCCATGTCCACGGTGACGAAGGTCGAGTCGGAGTTCATGTAGAACGCCACCCGGTCTCCGGCCTTCAGCCCCAAGGCCCGAAGACCCAGCGCAATGTTACCCGAGCGCGTGTAGAGGGCGTCACTGGTTGTCGGCTCCCAGCCAATGCCCAGTCGGCGGTACAGCGCGTTATAGCTGCCGTATCGGGAGTATGCCTCGAAAAATACCTGGGGCAGCGTGGCACCCAATCGGGCTACGGGGGGTCTGTCGACGACACTGTTCATGCTTGTACTCGGACGGGCTTGAGTGTGACGCTGGAAATGACGTGGCCGACCAGGGTCTCGATCAGCGCATTGCGATCAATGCGGACATCGACCCGTCGGGAGTTCACAAGGGAAACGACGCCATGTAGCATGGCCCAAATGGCCGCGGCCGATACCGAGACGGACTCGATCATGAACTGACCGGCGGTTGTGCCTCGCCGGAGGATCTCCTGGATGAACTCCAGACTTCGACGCGCCCTGCGGTACATCTCCGCGGGATACCGTTGCATCCGGTCCGTATGGAGCAGGTGCATGATCTCGTAGTACTCCGGATTCTCAAGTCCGAACCGGACATACTCCAGGCAAACCTGTCGCAACAGCACGACGGAGTCTGCGTCAGGCTCGCCCGACTCCTGCAGGCAACGGTAGAGATTGCCCATGCCCTCATCGATGAGGGCGTGGACGAGGTCATCCTTTCAGTCGAAGTGCAGATAGATGGCGGTGGCGGAATAACCGATGGCCTTGGCGATGCGCCGCATGGAGAGCGCATTGTAACCGTGCTGCACCAGCTGGTGGCGCGCTTCGTCCAGGATTACCCGGCGGAGATCGGTGGATTTCGGGTCGGCGGACATCGGTGAGCGGGGAGGTGACAGTCTTAAATATGCGGTTAACAGTGTTAAGTTGCAATATCCGGGCCATAACGGTGTAAATGGGTCCGCGCGGGACGGCCAGCGACCGGTCAGCAGGCCGGCGCCGGAGGGCCAGCGACCGACGCCAGTG
>JABDJZ010000112.1 GCA_013003255.1 Rhodothermales bacterium | reverse complement strand
CGAGCCTGGCTCGCGCCCGCGGGATCGATGTGGTTGTTGACGCGGCGCACTCCTGGGGGCACGTCCCCTTCGACATCGCGGGTCTCGGCGCCGACTACGTCGGCATCAATCTCCACAAGTGGATGGGCGTGCCGCTCGGCGTCGGCGGGATGTACATCCGCAGCAGTGGTCTGGACGGGATTGATCCGGCACCCGGTGAGCGTGCCGGCCTGGACCGAATCGACAGCAGGCTGCACATCGCGACGGTGAGTTTCGCGGGTATCATCACCATTCCCGAAGCGCTGGATTTCCAGAATGCCGTGGGACTCGAGGAGAAGTATGCCCGAGTGAGGTATCTCCGCGACCTCTGGGTACATGAAACCAGAGATCTGGATGGGATTGACGTCTTGACGCCCGAAGAGGAGGGACTCGTTGGGGCGATAACCAGTTTCCGCCTGCACGGCAACGGCGACACCGAAGCGAACCGTGCCCTTGTCAGGACGCTGCACGAGGAGTTCGGGATTTTCACCGTGGCCCGGAGCGGCCTCGCAAAGGGGGATTGTGTTCGAGTGACGCCAGCACTGTACAATATGCCCCCTGATCTGGAGCGACTGGTGGACGCGCTGACGACTTTGGCCGCCCGCTAGCGTAAGGCACGCAGTCCTGTCCAACCGACGGTGTGTACGTGGGGAGCCACTCGGTGGGGAGATCCCCCACAATCCCCGATTGTGCGTCCCTACACGCACCCGTGACGCTCGCTTACACACATGACTAGGGCCAGGGTCTAACCTCGAATGTCGGCCTCCCATCCGACGCCCGTACCGTTAGAACCTCCGAGTCTACCCATGTCGTCAGAGAAGGACGCGCGGGAAGCCATTGACAGTGGCCTCGCAGTCGCCCCGCATGTCATCCGGGAGCACGTTGTCGAAATCGTATCGGATGCCGGGGAGGGGGCCCAGAAGGCTGGCCAGTCCTTCGGTACCATATCCGCCAAGATGGGCAACGGCGTCTGGACCGTCGAGATCATCCCGGCCGAAATTCAACCGCCGCCAAGGAATGCGGCCGGAGCCTCGGGAATCCGGGTCCGAATCGGGGCCTTTCCCATTACCAACATGGGGGACGAGGTTGATCTGATCGTGGCCTTCAACGAGCAAGCGTTGCTCGGCCGACTGGACCGTGCCCAGTTCAAGCCGGATGCCCGGATCCTCCTCGAGAGCAAGTGGCGTAACCACCCCGACCCGACCATTGCGGCGGAGTATTCGGAAGCGCTTTCACGGCTTGAGGATGCGGGATACCGCGTCCTGGAGGTCCCGATGGAGGAGATCTGCCTGAAGCATGTCACAAATCCTGAGCGGGGCAAGAACATGCTCGCGCTCGGCATGCTCTGCCGCGTCTACGGGCGTGACATGGAGACGGCGAGGGACACGGTGCGATTCACGTTCCGAAAGAAGGCGCAGAAGGTCATTGACAGCAACCTGACGCTGCTGGACGCCGGCTATGCCTGGGCTGCCGAGAACCTGGACTTCTCCTACGAAGTCGGGCCGATGGAGGACACCAGCGACAAGATCGTCGTGAACGGCAACCAGGCCATCGCGCTGGGAGTCATGGCTTCCGGCATGGAGGTTTGCGCCATGTACCCCATCACGCCCGCCACGTCGGCGTCCCACTACCTGTCCGACATTTTCGAAAATGTCGGCGGTGTGGTCCACCAGGCGGAGGATGAGATCGCCGCGGCGGGGGTCGCCATCGGGGCCTCCTATGCGGGCAAGTGTTCGGTGACCATCACGTCGGGTCCCGGTATGTCGCTCAAGACAGAGTTGATCGGCCTGGCGACGATGGCCGAAATCCCCCTGGTGATCGTAAACGTGCAGCGCGGTGGGCCAAGTACGGGCCTCCCCACCAAGGTGGAGCAGGGTGACCTGCTGCAGGCGCTCTTCGGGGCACACGGTGATGCGCCCAAGGTGGTCATGGCTCCCGCCACCATCCAGGACTGTTTCTATGCCATCCCGACGGCACGGAAAATCGCCGAGACCTTCCGGATCCCCGTAGTCGTGCTCTCGGATGCCAACCTCGCCACAGGACAGCAGCCGTTTACGCGACCGACCTTCGCCAAGGAATGGGTCGCGCCACCCATCGACCAGCGACCGGTACCGGAGGGCTCATTGCCCTACGATTGGGATCCCAAGACCGGCCTCTCCACACGGTTCATTCCGGGCCAGAAAGGAGGCATGCACACGCTGACCGGACTGGCGCACACGCGGTCCTCGAAGGTGGCCTACCTGCCGTTGATCAACCAGGAGGGGTGCGAAATGCGGAGCCTCAAGATTGCCGCACTCCAGAAAACCCTGAGCACCCCGAAGCCCCACGGGGCCGATTCGGGCGAACTGCTGATTGTGGGCTGGGGCAGTACGCAGGGCGCCATCCACGAGGCGGTCGATCGCTGCCGCGAAGCGGGCCTCGATGTGTCGGCCCTCCACCTCACGTTTCTCCAACCCATGGCGCCGGGCATTGGCGACGTGCTGAAACGGTTCCGCCGGGTGGTGGCTGTGGAGATGAACTTTGCCGACGAGGACCATCACGACCTCATTACCGAAGACAATCGGCGGTACTCCAATCTGGCCTTCCTGCTGAGGGCCCGTTACCTGGTCGATGTCCAGAGTTTCGCGCACGTTCATGGTCAGCCCCTTCGGCCGGCGCGCATCGTCAACATGATTCGGGAAACCCTCAAGCAAGAGGCCGTCCCCGAAACCGCATCCTGATCAGTCTGCCATGTTTGGATTTCAAGAGGCCTGCCACGTAGACCTGGATCAGGACTACTACTCACTCCAGGATTATCAGAGTGCGGTACCACGTTGGTGCCCGGGCTGTGGCGACAACGCCATCCTGACCTCGGTGCAGCGGCTGTGTCGCGATGAGCAACTGCCCCCGGAGAAGACGGTCTTTGTCTCGGGGATCGGCTGCTCGTCACGCTTCCCGCACTACATGGGCACGTACGGATTTCACGGCCTGCACGGCCGGGCCCTGCCCATCGCGGAGGGAGTCAAAATCCGGCGTCCCGACCTGCACGTGTTCGTGAACATGGGTGATGGTGACTGCTGCTCCATCGGGACGGCCCACTGGATTCACGCCATCCGGTACAACATGAACCTCGTGGCCATGGTGCATGACAACGAGGTGTACGGGATGACGAAGATGCAGGCTTCGCCCACCTCGCCTCGCGGATTCAAGACCAACACCACCCCGCGTGGTGCCCTACTCGAGCCCCTGAACATGTTGAGCACGACCCTGGGCGTAACCAACGTGTCTTTCGTGGCGAACGTGGTGGAGTGGGTCCCGGAGGCGCTGTTCCAGGTGCTCTCGATGGCCTACAAGCACAAGGGGTTCAGTTTCGTACGCATCATTCAGCGGTGTCCGCACTTCCACTCGCTGTTTGATCCCATGGTCCGGGATCCCGACTCGTTGGTCTTCCTCACTGGGGATCGCGGAATCGAACTGTCCGACGACCTGAAGAAGGTCTACAAGCGGACAGCCTCGCATGATGCGAGCGACATCAACAAGGCCCGTGAGTTGGCCCAGATGGAGGGTGGCATCCCAATCGGCGTGCTGTACCAGAACCCGGAGGTGGCCGTCTACGATGAGCTTCGCAAGCCCGTCAGGGACATCGGCATGGAAGATCGGCGCCGGGCCCTGGAAGCTGAGTTTGACCGGTTCGCCGTGGATGCGGGATGAGCAAGGACGAAACCCAGATCACCGAACGCCCGGCCGTTGATCCCGGTGCGCTGCGAAGCTTCTTCCTGACGGGAGTGGTCGACTCGGAAGAGGTTGGCCAGGTTGGGGTCGAGGGCTACCTGCCGGCGAGTCTGGCTCCCTACTGGAAGACGGACGTTCCGGGCCCCTATCCCATTCTGGTATTCCGGGATGGGCGCGAGTCCGTTTCGCTCAGGAGTGCCGTGAACGGGCTGGTCGAAGCACTCGGAGACGCCGATGCCGACGAGCGCAAGAAGCGCGTGCTCCTGCGCATTGAAAAGGCCCTGAAGGAGCGAGAGGGAGGTGCGGCTGATGCCCTGGAGGCCGTCCATGATTCCGTCGAAAGCGCCGTAACCAAGGGCTGGGACGAGGAGGTCGATGCGTCCTTTGCTCTGGTTGCCGATCTGGTGTCGGATGCCACGCTGCTTGGCTATGGCGATCAGGTTCTCCCGGTCCTGGCCCAGCAGACGGCAAGCAAGGCGTTTGCCCGTCAGGCCGCATCCTGGCTGGAAGAAGCGGCAACGTTGCAGCGCAGCCTCGAAGCATTGGCAGAGGTAGAAAAGGACGAGTCGGATACTGTCCCGGAGCACCTGCAACAACTGACGGGCGGGGCCTTCTCGGACGCATTCGACTTCCAGGAACTGGGAAACCTGCTGGAAAGTGCGCCGCACGCGACAAGCCTGCCCAAGGCACGCCAAGAGCGTTTGACATCGGCACTGGAGGCCCTCCGAGGCTACCGGACGGTCTTGAGCGAGGGGGACGAAATGGCTCCGGTCTCTGTTGACCGAGCGAAGGAAGTCATGGGGTTCAGGCTACAACGCACCGTGGCGCTGGCCAGGGCCATGACGCTTGCCACCCTGGAGTCGACGGATCGCTTTGATCCGGCGGTTCACGAACGCCGCCTGAAGGCCATGTCTGCCGAGTTTCTCGGTGACGAGGACCGGAGCATCATCCCACCGGTGGTTGTTCTTGCCGAGGCCGACAAGCTTTCTGCCGAACAGGTTCAGGATCTGACCCGGATTCTGGAAGGTCGGGCGCCGTACAAGGTGCTGCTCCTGTGCCGGTCCGTACGCGAGGAGTCGGGC
>JABDJZ010000298.1 GCA_013003255.1 Rhodothermales bacterium | reverse complement strand
CATCAATGAGGACTTCCCCTGCTCAGGGGGCGGAGACGATGATGATGGTGGTGACGACGATGATGATGGCGGATCGGTGGTGTATGGGAGGGCGATGTCAGTCAAGCTGAAGAAGGACGCCTACATCCAGTACAGTGCCGAAGCACTTGGTGCGGCCCTGGATTTGTTTCCCGATTTCAGCATGTCACAAGGTGGTGTGGTGATCACTTCCCAGCGGGAGTCTGGCGTGCGCCCAACCCGAAGAATGTCGGTTGATCGTCAGCTTGGGCAGTAGGCAGAGGCTTAAGCCGCGGCAGCCGAATGTCGATACCGACCTCGGACCACTACGTCAACCATGCCTCAGACCCTACTCGCATTTCTAGCCATGATGGTGGCATCCATCGCTGCGTACAACCAGCAGATGTCCGCCATTCGCACTCAGGAGGATCGTATCCGGAGTGAGTTGGAGATGATGGCTTCTGCCGTGGCTTTGGAAGAAATCGAGGTTACCGCTGCATCCATGTCATGGTCGGCCCTTGACGATTTGGACGACACCAGCGGCACCACCGACTTCACTCTGGACACGGTGAGCGTGGCCTTCAACTGGGAATGGGACGTGCGATATGTCGACGACGACGGCGACCCTTCCGGCACCCCCACAGACCTCAAAGAGGCGGAGGTCACCATTACTCACGACCGATGGGCCTTTGATCTGGTGGTCATTGCACGGACGTTTGGCCTGTGAACGTAGTACTTGACAACTTATCGGCGACCATTGTTTTCGCCACCGTCTCGTTTGTGCTGGTCACGACCCAGTTCCGGATGCAGCAGGACACCGCGCAGACAACTGTGTCCTACATGGCAAAACGTCAGCTCCTGAGTTTCGCGGAGCTTGTGGAGGATGAGTTCGAGCTCATTGGCGAGGAAGTTTCCGGAGACAAGATTGTCTCCTTGACATCTGATTCGGACGGTAAGACTACTTCGTTCGTTTTCAATCGCGACATCTCAAGCGTCGATACGCAGATTGAGTATCGTCTTGTACCCACCGACACCGTCCAGACGCTGGGCCGGGACGTGCCGCTGTACAAAGTAGAGAGGTATGAAGGGGGAGCCCTGGCGGGCGGCGGTGCCGGGTACTTCTCGGATTTCCGGGTGGAGCTACTTACCAGCTCCGGGGGTTCTGCTACGCCCTCAACGGCCCGCGTTGTGCGCGTGCGGGTGTCTATGGCGCACGCCGTGGGAAACATGGACGATTCCAGCGTCAACGTCAGCTACTGGGGGATGACCCTCCGGCCAACCAGTCTGGCTCTGTAGCGGCCCCAACTAGCCTCCTTTTTTTCGCGGCCCGCCCCCTCCGGAGCGGGCCATTTTGCGTTCAGGATCTCCGGGAAAATTGCCATGTCGGACCGAGGCGCTTAAGTCCGCCGGATTGCTGCCGATACCCTGAGTGTGACCTCCATTCGGTCGCTTTTCTGACCCCCTCTGGCAATAACCCTCACTGTCATGTTCAAGCGTCTTACCGGCCTTCTGGCCCTCTCAGCGGTACTGTCACTTCTGGCACCCGCCAATGGAAGCGCCCAAGAGTATTCAGCCCAGACAACCGCAACCTTTGGCGCTGTTTCGGTCGAGATGATGAGCGGGTCGATTGCGTTTGACGGGCGGAAGACCGGGCCAGTCTTGGAGCGTTACTAGCGCCCACATGTGAGGGAGGCTGAATGCCTCCAGGCTGAGCATTGGCAACGGAACCTGTCTGAGTTGCCCCGTCTCAATTTCTGGTTCGACTTAAGGTTGATCGGCCGATTGCCGATACCGAGTCGGAGTGGACCGCAAACCGGTCCAACAACTAACTGGAGATCGAAATGGGAAAAGCTGCGCTAATTCTGGTTACAGCCGTCACGGTGGCCTCCGGCGTCGTGTACATGAACCAGGATCGCACGTCACTCGGCGTGGTCGAGCAGGAAGCGTTGTATGAGCACCAGGTTCTGGCGCGCGAAATCGCCCAGTCCGGCTTCAACCGGCTCGAGAGTCGCGTTCGGCGCGATTTCCACAACCACCGGCCCAACCAGGATGGCCTGGCCCACTCGCGTGGCCAGTTGGACCTGTTGGCCAGCACGGTTTCGTCCGCTTCAGTGACCATAAGCGCAACCGGACATTTTGAAGATGCCGAGTACACCATTTCGGGGACGCTGAGCAAGTCCGGCACCCGCATTCTCGATGCGCTGACCATTGACGGAGTTCTTGCAGGCGTCACCATGGCCTCGGGCGCCAAGATATCCGGCATTGACACCAATCCGGATGGTACGTCGGGCGAAAACATGGATGTCCACGCCGTACTGACGGACGAGGCATCAAGCTACACCGATTTGCTGACCGGCATCGTATCGGGCAATGCCCCGGGTACCGGCGGTTTGCTCGACATAGTGAATGACGATCCTGAAATCAGTTTGTCGACGCTGGCGGCAAATATCAACGCATTCTCTGGCGCCGCACGGCAGGACTATGACGGCGCCACCACGCTGAACGACCAGACGCTCGGGTCGGCGGACAGCCCGGTCCTCATCGTGGCCGACGGAGACTTGACCATCTCCGGGTCGACCACGGGCTACGGAATCCTGTACGTGAACGGCGACCTGTCATTTGGAGACACGGCGCAGTGGAACGGCCTGGTGATGGTGGACAATGATGGCGGAGACCACGTGTTCACCGGATCATCGCGCGTCTATGGTGCCGTCATTATCCGCTCCGTTTACGGTAGCGGGGACGATGGAGACGGCGGACTGCCTGGCGGCCACTTCGATGTGGACGTATTCGATGAGTTCGGTGCCGGCGAGTACCGCTATCACCAGCACAAGTATGACGATGAGTACGATGCCACCGGCATCGACCTACTGGATCCTACCGGCTGCGGCAGCGGAGGACTCTGCTGGGATTCGATTCTAGGAGACGAAGAAGCCGTCTACGTTGAGTTCATGAACGCCGACATGGGGTATGGGACCTATGAGATCGTAGCGGACGAAGGGACCACCACCGGGACATGCACTGCCGGCGCGGGTGATCCGTACGACAGCTACGTGATGGAAGACATGCCCGATGACGTTCGCATGGCCGGATTCTCGGGCGGCGGCTGGTTCAATGCGCTGTCCGCCCAACTGCTGACGCTGTTTGATTCCAATTCGAACACCGCCACCGCCACCGCCGACGATGACGACGATGATGGTGGAATGGTCGAGGTCTGCCACAACGGCAAGACAAAGACCGTCAACGAGAGTGCCTTGCAGGCCCATCTGGATCATGGCGACACGGAGGGCGCATGCGGCAGCAGCGATGACGACGATGACGGTGGCTCCGACGACGATGACGACGGCGGCTCCGGCGATGATGACGACGGCGCTGGTTCCGGCGACGATGATGACGATGGTGGATCTGGCGACGATGACGGGGATGCAGGTGGGAGCGACGACGGATCCTGCACGGATGGCGGCGCAACGATTCCCGCCGCAAACCTGACTGGGAATACCCACGAGGGACTGTCACCGACGCTGATCGACGCGCGAGCGGTGACCACCTTCCAGGTCAACTTTGAGTACCTCTGTGCGCTCCAGATCTCGTCTCCCAACGGCGTGATCTATGATCCTACCGATCGCAACGATGCGTTCACCGTGCGGATCTACTCCGCATCACACAATGGCTCATCCTGGAGCCAGGGTGACCTGGTCTATGAGACCAGCGTCTACCACCACACCGGCTACGGCTGGGACTACAATCCCGGGGGCACGATCTGTGATCCCACATCAGCAAGTGACGGAACAGTCGCTGGCGAGCCGATGAACCTCGAAATGGGCGGGACCGCCCAGATTCAGTACAGCTCGCAGACTCTGTACAAGGTTCGGGATCTGATCTCTCAGGTGAACCCGGGGCAGGGTTCCATCCGCCTGCAAAGCGTCCGGGAAGAAGGAGTTCGGCCGACCCGATTCGGCATAGACCAATAGGAGAAAGAAATGGGAAAAGCAGCACTAATTCTGGTAACGGCAGTCACGGTAGCCTCGGGCGCCGTGTACATGAACCAGGACCGAACTGCGCTTGGCGTTGTCGAACAGGAAGCTCTCTATGAGCACCAGGTGCTGGCACGCGAAATCGCCCAGTCGGGCTTCAACCGGCTCGAAAGCCGCGTTCGGCGTGATTTCCAGAGCCATCGTCCCAATCTGCAGGGGCAGGACCACAATCGTGGCCAGTTGGACCTGCTGGCCAGCACGGTGTCTTCCACTTCGGTGACCATCAGTGCCACCGGACATTTTGAGGACGCCGAATACACCATTTCCGGAACGCTCAGCAAGTCCGGGACTCGCATCCTGGATGCGCTGACCATCGATGGGGTGCTGAACGATGTGACCATGGCCTCCGGTCCCAAGATCTCCGGTATCGACACCAATCCCGACGGCACGTCCGGTGAGAACATGGACGTGCACGCGGTGCTGACCGATGAGTCGTCCAGCTATACCGAATTGGTCAACAACATTGTATCCGGCGATGCCCCCGGCACGGGTGGCCTGCTTGATGTGGTCAATGATGACCCCGAGATCAGCCTCTCTACGCTGGCGTCGAATATCAACGCGTTCTCAGGTGCTGCCCGGGTCGACTATGATGGCGGGACCACGCTTACCGATCAGGCTCTGGGTTCGGCAGACAACCCGGCCTTGGTCGTCGTCGATGGTGACCTGACTATCTCGGGTACGACCACGGGCTACGGGGTTCTCTACGTAGGCGGAGACCTCTCCATGGAGGGCAGTTCTACCTGGACGGGCCTCGTGATGGTGGACAATGATGGCGGAGACCATGTGTTCACCGGCTCATCGCGCGTCTATGGTGCCGTCATCATCCGCTCGGTCTACGGGAGTGGCGATGATGGAGATGGTGGCCTGCCCGGTGGACACTTTGATGTGGACGTCTTCGATGAGTTTGGTGCGGGTGACTACCGGTACCACCAGCACAAGTACGACGACGAGTTCGACGCCACGGGCATTGACCTGCTCGCGCCGACCAGTTGCGGCAGCGGCGGTCTGTGCTGGGACCTGATCCTCGGAGATGAGGAAGGCGTCTATGTCGAGTTCACCAACGCCGACATGGGCTACGGGACCTACAGCATTGAAGCCGGTGAAGGAACCGCGACAGGGACCTGTACTGCTGGAAGCGGCGATACCTTCGACAACTACGTCATGGAGGACATGCCTGAGGATGTCCGCATGGCCGGGTTCTCAGGAGGAGCATGGTTCAGTGCGCTATCCAACAAACTGCTCACCCTGTTCCCGGGCATGTCATCCGGCAAGGAGTACATCTGCCATATCCCACCGGGTAATCCGGCAAACAAACACACTATCTACATCAACTCGAATGCCGTTCAGGCGCACCTCGACCACGGTGACACCCGAGGAGAGTGCGACGACGATGATGACGACGATGACGGCGGCGATGACGATGATGACGGCGGCGATGACGACGACGACGGCGGCGATGACGACGATGACGGCGGCGATGACGACGATGACGGCGGCGATGACGACGATGACGGCGGCGATGACGACGACGACGGCGGCAGCGGCGATGACGACGACGACGGCGGCGACAGTGAGGATGACGGCGGCGACGACTGCACTCCCGGTGACAGCGTCACCATTCCGGCCGTCAACCTGACGGGCAACACGCACGAGGGACTCTCAGCTAC
>JABDJZ010000016.1 GCA_013003255.1 Rhodothermales bacterium | reverse complement strand
TCAGCATAGACCAGGCCAATGAGAATGATCACCGTGAAGGCCTGACCCCTGCCTGCGTTGACCATCTTCTGGCCGATCCAGGGAATTACGCGCAGGCCAACAACGAAGGCTATGGCGAAGAAAACTGCCGCCTTCCCGAGCGCCATCCCTATGGCATCGATCTGAAAACTCCCGGCTTCCGCCAGCCCGACAATTCCGGCGAATATGATCAGCGACAGGGTGTCCGCGATCAGGGCACCTGCCATCATGACGTGGGCAATCCGGGTGTCCAGCAGCCTCAGGTCAGCGAGGATGCGCGACTTGGTGGCCAGCGAGGTGACTCCAGCCGCCATTCCCACGAAGACGCCCGCAAGCGGTGTCCCACCCAGGCCGACAATCACCAGATAACAGAGAATGAAGGGGGTGATGAATCCACCGATCGCCGCGAGAAAGCCACCCACAGAGGCCTTCCTCATCTCGGCCGGATCGATCTCCATGCCGATGTAGAGCATCATCAGAATGATGCCCAGTTGGGCCAGGACGTCCAGGGCCGGGCTGGTGGACAGAAGTCCAAGGATCGGCGGACCCAGCAGAATTCCTGCCGCCAGTTCGCCCAGGACGGATGGGAAGCCAAAGCGGCTGGCCACCCGGCCGGCAAGCCAGGCAACTATGAGGACCAGAAGTAGCTGTAGGAGAGGGAGTTCCACGATGGTTCTCGCTTGGGGGCTGCGGCGAGAAACGTGTGCCGGGCCCGAGTTGCTGCGTGCCCATCAGGCCGTCATGGCCTAGGGCGAAGGAGAGGCGCGAAGATCCGCGCGTAAGTCAGCTACTCGGTTCGAGAGGCGTACAGAGCGAAAGCCACCGGCAACGGCCTCGACAGAGACAGTCGGCAAAGTGCGATATGGAGGCATGCGTGCTCACAGCAGATCCATACGGCAATGGGTTTAGAATAGATTCTTGTTGCAACATGAAATCAGGTTCACACAACGTTCGCACGCGGAATCGTACGAGCATCGGCCCAGGAGCGGGACAGGCGGCCAAGGCCTGCCCGGTTTGCCTTAGACCCTTGACTGCGATACGTTCTGAATCAAGAAACCACGCTTCCCGATGCCCACTTACACCCTCACTGTCAACGGCCAGGCGCACACCGTGGAGGCCGAGCCGGACATGCCGCTGCTCTGGGTTCTGCGGGACCTTATCGGTCTGACCGGCACCAAGTATGCATGCGGATCCGCCTACTGCGGCGCGTGCGCGGTACATGTGAACGGAAGCGCCCAGCGATCCTGCGTCGCTGCGATTTCAGCGTTGGATGGTGCCGATGTGACCACTATTGAAGGGCTCTCCGAGGACGGGACGCACCCGCTCCAGCTGGCCTGGAATGAGGTCAACGTGCCGCAGTGCGGCTTCTGCCAGGCCGGACAGATCATGCACGCGGCTGCCTGGATGAAGGACAACCCGAATCCCACGGCGGAAGAAGTGGATCAGAACCAGTCCAGCAACCTGTGCCGCTGCGGGACCTACCAGCGCATCCGGGAGGCCATCCTTCTGGCAGCAGAAAAAGGAGCCTGACATGTACGGACTTGAAATCGCAGGCGTAATCCAACCCGCAGACGGCTCGACGCAAGAGCCGCTCACGGTCCTCAATGTCTCCCGAAGACGATTCCTCAAGCAGACGGCTCTCGGGGCCGGATCCGTGTTCGTGCTGGGCGTCTTCTCGGGCTGCCGTGCGGACAATCTGGCCGCCTGGCCCGACCGCGCCGAACCCATGGGATCCCTTGAGGACGCGGGCTTCCGTCCCAACGTCTTCGTGGGCCTCAATGACGCCGGGGACGTGTTCATTGTCTGCTCCCGATCTGAAATGGGACAGGGCATTCGGAGCAGCGTGCCTGCCATCATTGCCGACGAGATGGGCGCCGACTGGGATCGTTGCCACATCCTGCAAGCCACGGGGCACCCCCGATTCGGAAACCAGAACACGGACGGGTCACGCTCGATTCGCAACCACTTTGATGACTGGCGAAGGGCCGGTGCCACCGCCCGGGAGATGCTCCTTGCCGCGGCCGCCCAGCAGTGGGAAACAGACACAGAGTCCTGCTCGATGGGCGTTCATGAAGTAACGCACGCCGATGGGCGCACGCTCGGGTTCGGAGAGCTGGCAGTAACCGCCGCCACCCTGTCGGCGCCAAACGCGCCCACCTTCCGACCCCGCTCCGAGTGGCGCTACATCGGGACTGACATTGACGGAAGGGACAACAAGGCGTTCGTCACCGGCTCGGCGACATTCGGGATTGATGTCCAGGTGGAAGGCATGCGACACGCGGCCATCATGCGCAGTCCGGTATTCGGTGGCAAGGTGGCCTCTGTGGATGACACGGCCGCCCGTGCCGTGCCTGGCGTGCTGGACGTAGTCCGTTTGAATGACCACTCAATGCCCCCGGCCTTCCAGGCTCTGGGAGGAGTCGCTGTCATCGCGGAGAATACCTGGGCAGCCTTCAAGGGGCGCGATGCGCTTCAGGTAACCTGGGAGCGTTCACCCCATCAGGACTGGTCTACGGAAGCGCAGCGTGCTGCCATGGACGCAGCCGTCCAAGCGGCTGGGACTCCGGTGCGAAACGAGGGTGATGTGGAGGCCGCCGCCGGTCAGCAGGTGGTCGAGGCCACATACCACGTGGCCATGCTGCCACATGCTTCGATGGAGCCGCCAACTGCCACGGCATGGGTCAGGCCCGATGGGACCTGCGAGGTCTGGGCCCCCTCCCAGGCCCCCCAGACCGCACGAGGGTCAGTGGCCGGTGCGCTCGGGGTGGATCCCGAGGCGGTGACCGTGCACGTGACGTTCCTTGGGGGCGGCTTCGGCCGCAAGTCCAAGCCTGACTATTGCATTGAGGCCGCACTGCTCTCCAAAGCCGTCGGCGCGCCGGTCAAGGTGACCTGGAGTCGCGAGGACGACCTCAGGCACGACTACTATCACCCCCCATCCGCGCAGTACATGCGTGCGGCGCTGGGCGAAGACGGCAAGCCCTTGAGTTGGCTGCACCGCTCCTCATTTCCACCGATTGGAAGCACGTTTGCCAACGGCGTTTCCGGTCCCGGCGCGGGTGACCTCCGGTCTGGCGTATCCAACATGCCGTACGTCATTCCCAACGTGCGTGTGGAGACCAGCGAGGCCTTCGCCCATCAGCGCATCGGCTGGCTGCGATCGGTGTACAACATCCACCACGGGTTCTCGGTGAACGCATTCGTGGCTGAACTGGCGCACGCCGCCGGCGCGGACGCCCGAGACTACCTCCTGGACCTGATCGGCCCGGATCGGGAGCTCAACGACCTATTCCCTCGCCCTCCCGTGCTGGACACCGCCCGGCTCAAAGGCGTGATTCGAAGAGCAGCTGACGAAGCTGGCTGGGGACGCACCTTGCCTGAGGGCCACGGCATGGGCATCGCCGGTCACTTCAGCTTCTCCAGCTACGTGGCCCACGTGGTCGACGCGTCGGTTGAAGATGGAGCCATCAAGGTCCACCGGGTAGACTGTGCCGTGGACTGTGGAACAGCGGTCAACCTCGACCGAATCCGCAGCCAGATGGAGGGCGCCACCGTCTTCGGCCTCACCATCGCGCTCAAAGACGGTATCGAGGCGGTTGATGGCCGCGTAACCACGGGCAACTTCGATACCTATCGTCTGCTTTCTCTGGCAGAGACTCCAGATACCCACGTCCATATCATGGACTCGGAGCTCCCGTCCGGTGGAGTTGGCGAGCCGGGCGTGCCGCCTCTGGCTCCTGCACTGGCCGGTGCCATTCTGCAGGCCACGGGACGGCCCGTTCGATCACTTCCGATTCGCTTGGCGTGAGCGCCCTTTCCGAAAACGCAGTCACAGTTCTGGATCGGGAAACCGCTGAGGCGGTCATCCTCGATCACGATTCTCGACCTCGAAATTTCGGCTCGCTGGATTCGGCCACCCACAGCGCGGAGGGCTACAGTCCTCTGTGCGGTGATCGGTACGTCGTGGCCCTGCGCCTTGCAGACGGCTGTATCGAAAGCATCCGTTTTGACGGGTTTGGCTGCGCCATCTCCAAGGCATCGGCATCAATGATGACCGAGTTGGTTTCGGGCGAAACACCCGCTGCCGTTCTGACCCGCCTCCGTGGCCTGAGGCACGCTCTCACCGGACCCGCCGGGGAGTTCGATGGCGAGGCCCTCGGAGACCTGGCCTGCCTGCTCGGCGTCCGGGAGTATCCTACTCGCGCCAAGTGCGCACTGCTCCCCTGGAGGGCGCTTGAGGCAGCGCTTGATGGGCGCCCCCGTGTGGAGGTGAGGTAACAGCCCCCCGCGCCACCGCGAGGACTGCCCCTGCCTCTCCGTCTACACGCCCGCCGCGAGACCTCCCTCCGCTCCCCGTTTACACCCGCGCCGCGAGTACTGCCTCTGCCGCCCGCCGTCCACTTCGCATCGCCCCGTTGAGCGATGCGGTCTCTCGATGATCCCCGCACACGAACAGGCCTGACGCCAACCTGACTGCCTTATCCCTGGGCGAAAGGAACGGAGGTGCCTGCTCAGGGAGGGCATACGGAATGTGATACGTTCGCAGGTGAGACCAGGAGCCCAAGTCCAGTGCGGGATACCATTCTGCCAGCTCGGCCCGCACCTTGGCTTCCGTTTCCGGCCCCTCATCCTCTAGCACCGTAACGGAGACCAGACTGCGGTCATCGGGCGAGTACGCCTTGGACACGTTGGACATGACCACGATGTTGTTGATCAGGCCTTGGCCCGTACCGTTCAGTACCAGGACTGGATCTGAAACCGGTGCCTGTTCAGCCGCGAAGTAGAGGTTGGTCACGCTCCTAGCGCCGGTGTGCGTGATCTCCGTCGTGAGCGCTCCCGCCGCGCCGGCGTCCGTGG
>JABDJZ010000595.1 GCA_013003255.1 Rhodothermales bacterium | reverse complement strand
CCCTGGATGACGCGGTACAGAATGTCATCGACCTCGGCGCGACCGTTGTCGTCGCCGCGGGCAATCAGGGCTCCGAGGCCTGGTTTGTGTCACCGGCTCACGTGGCCGACGCAATCGTGGTTGGCGCGTTCGAGAAGGCACAGAGCGGTGCCTTCAGCGCAGCCAGCTTTTCAAACGTCGGCTCTGCGATCGATATCTGGGCCCCTGGCACGATGGTCGAATCACTCTTCCCATTTGACTTCGATTCCTATGCGGAGATGGACGGCACCTCAATGGCCGCCCCGTTCGTCGCCGGAGCTGCCGCTCTGGTACTTGCCGCCAACCCCGGGATGTCGCCAGCGGAGGTTGCTCAGGCCCTCGAGGCCAACTCAGCGAAATCGCTCAAGCGCGCGCCTTCGAAGACCACCGGCACGGTGGTTACCGTCCAGAATTTCTGATCCCAACCCAAAAGGTGGAAGCGGGGCTTCGGAGCAATCCGGGGCCCCGGTTCTTTTTAGGGGAGCTTTCCCTGAAGCCTGTCCTACCGCGACAGGTACAGGTCCTTGATCGCAAACGGCTTGGCGAAGTGATCGTCGGTGAGTTCATCGATGAACGCGATGGCCTCGCCGGTTGACTTCATCTCCGGGCCCAACTCCTTGGGTACCTCGGGGAATTTGTCCCAACTGAACACCGGCTCCTTGATGGCGAATCCGGTCAGCGTTGACTCCAGCATGCCCTTGGCCCGGAAGTCAGCCAGTTTGGCTCCGAGCATCACGTGCGTGGCGATGTTGGCCACGGGAATGCCGGTGGCTTTGGCCACGAACGGCACGGTTCGAGACGCCCGTGGATTGGCTTCAATCACGTAGACAAAGTTGTCCTTGATGACCAGCTGGCAGTTCATCAGCCCGATGATGTTCAGCCTGTCCGCAATCTCGGTCACGTAGGCCTCGACCGTCTTGATGACCTCATCCGGGAGGTTGTAGGGCGGCAGGACCGCTGTCGAGTCGCCGGAATGCACGCCGGCGGGCTCGATGTGCTGCATGATCCCTGCAATCCAGGTCTCGTCCCCATCGCGGACGATGTCCACGTCCAGCTCCAGCGCGTTCTCCAGAAAACGGTCCAGCAGGACCGGGTTCTCCGGCATCAACTTCCAGATCTGATTGACGCAGGTCTCAACTTCCTCCTTGTTGATGGCAATCCGCATGCCCTGGCCGCCCAGCACGTAGTTGGGGCGCACAAGAACAGGGTAGCCGATCTCTTCGGCCGTCTGCTTGGCCTCATGCACGGTCCGGGCCATGCCGAACGGCGGATAGGGAATCTCAAGCTCCTTCAGAATGGTCGAGAACCGCCCGCGGTGCTCAGCCATGTCCATGTCATCATAGGAGGTGCCAATGATCGGAATGCCGGCCTCATGCATTCTCCGGGCCAGTTTCAATGCGGTCTGCCCACCCAACTGGACGATGATACCCTTGGGGTTCTCCAGTTCGATGATGTCCAGCACCCGCTCCCAGAACACAGGCTCGAAGTAGAGCTTGTCCGCCACATCGAAGTCGGTGGAAACCGTCTCCGGGTTGCAGTTGATCATGATGGCCTCGTAGCCGGCCTCCTTGGCGGCGAGCACCCCATGCACGCATGAGTAGTCAAACTCGATGCCCTGCCCGATACGGTTCGGACCCGACCCCAGGATTACGATCTTCTCGCGATCGGATACCTCGGCCTCCGTGGACGACTCGTACGTGGAGTAGAAGTACGGCGTCTGCGCCGGAAACTCGCCGGCACAGGTGTCAACCAGGTTGAAGGAAGGGAGGACGCCCAGACCCTTGCGGTAGGCGCGTACCTGCTCCTCGTTCACGTCATCCTGGACCAGGTAGGCAATCTGCACATCCGAGAACCCGAAGGCCTTGATGTGGCGCATCAACCGCTCATCAATTCGCTCCAGGTTGTGGGTCCCAATGACCTCCTCCATGCGGACGATGTCCTGGATCTGATAGAGGAACCAGGGATCCATCTTGGTGACATCCGCGATTTCATCCACGGACGCTCCGGCCTTGAAGGCATTCCTTACCTGCAGCGTGCGGTCCCAATACGGCTTCTTCAGTCTGTCCCGAATCTCGCCGCGAATCACCTCGTCCCGATCCGCTCCCAGACCGGCGTAGCCGTTCTCCAGACTCTGCCAGGCCTTCTGAAGGCTCTCGGGGAAGGTTCTGCCGATGGCCATCACCTCACCGACCGCCTTCATCTGCGTGGTAAGCTCCTCGCTCACGCCCTCGAACTTGTCGAAGTTGAAGCGGGGGATTTTCGTCACGACATAGTCGATGGCGGGCTCGAAGCAGGCGCTC
>JABDJZ010000544.1 GCA_013003255.1 Rhodothermales bacterium | reverse complement strand
GGTCGACACCGAGGACGGATTCCCGATACCAGGCCAGACCGTGCGCGTTCTGGTGGCCGTACCGACATCGAGTTCCGCACTGGCGGTACCGTCCGACTGCCTGGTTTTTGAGGGCGATCAGCCCTCTGTATTCGTTCAGCGGGGAGCGGGCCGATTTGAGTTGGTGCCCGTGGTGGTAGAGGGGGTGACCGACTCTGAGGCCTTTATCTCATCCGGCATCCTGGAAGGCGACGAAGTGGCCATTTCCGAGGTCTTCAGCCTGAAGGCACTGCTTCGCTACGGCGAGTACGCGGAGGACTAGACCATGCTCAACAGACTGGTCGATTTCAGTACCCGGCAGCGCTTTGTTGCCCTCTCTCTGGTCTTCCTGATGGCCATCGGGGGCATCTTTGCCCTGCGGGACCTGCCCATCAATTCGCTGCCCGACGTTACGCCCGTTCAGGTCCTGGTCATCACCAAGTCCGGCCGGTACTCGCCATACGACGTGGAGCGCCTTGTGAGCTTCCCGATTGAGACCGCCATGAATGGACTGCCGGCGGTTAAAGAGGTGCGCTCCATTTCCCAGTTTGGACTCTCAGCGGTGACTGTGGAGTTCGATGAAGACACGGACATCTACTTTGCACGCCAGTTGGTGGGGCAGCGCCTGCAAAGTGTCGTAGGCGAGCTGCCCGTCGGCGTGGATCCGCCGACCCTGGGTCCCATTTCCACGGCGCTCGGCGAGATCTACCAATACGTGGTACGAAGCGATCGTCACGACCTGAGCGAGTTGCGGGAGATCCAGGACTGGCTCATTGCACCTCAATTAAAGACGGTACGGGGCGTCACGGAGATCACCGCGTTCGGCGGGTTTGTCCGGCAGTACGATGTGGTGGTGGCTCCCGGTCGCCTCCGGACGTACGGGCTGACGCTCCGGGATGTGATCGATGCCATCGAGGCCAATAACAGCGTCTCGGGGGGTAACTACCTGGAGCACAGCCGCGAGCAGTACATCATTCGTGGCTTCGGTCTGATCCGCGATGCGGAAGACATTCGTCAGGTGGTGGTTGCCAAGGTGGGGAGTCGCCCCATTTTTGTTCGTGACATCGCGGAAGTCAGAACGGGCAGGCAGCTTCGCCAGGGAGCCGTAACCCAGGACGGGCGCGGTGAAGTGGTCACGGGCATCGTGATGATGCTTCGTGGGGGAAATGGGAAGCAGGTGATCAGCGATGTTGAAGAGCGCATCGCGACAATAACCGCCGGTCTGCCCGATGGCGTCGAGATCGAAAAATTCTACGATCAGGCGGATCTCGTGGCCCGCACCACGCGGACGATCACCATCAACCTGCTGGAAGGCGGGTTCTTTGTGGTTGCAATCCTTCTGCTCATGTTGGGCGAGATTTCGGGGGCCCTGATCGTGGCATCGGTGATTCCGCTCTCGATGCTCTTTGCGTTCATCGGGATGCGCGAGTTCGGACTGGCGGCCAACCTGATGAGCCTCGGCGCCATCGACTTCGGAATGGTTGTCGACGGTTCAGTGGTCATGGTGGAAAACATGGTCCACCGACTACAGGAGCCGAACGACAAACGGTCCCGGCAGGAGGTCATAGCCAGCGCGGCCCGGGAGGTGGCGCGGCCTATCTTTTTTGGGGTGCTGATCATCCTGATGGTCTATGTGCCCATAGCCACCTTCAGTGGGATGGAGGGCATCCTCTTTCGGCCGATGGCCATCACGGTGGCGACCGCGGTGTTTGGCTCTCTTCTTCTGGCACTGGTGTTTGTGCCCGCGGTGGCCAGCATCGTATTCAGAAACGGTGTCAAGCCGCGACCTGGTCGCCTGGTCTCCTGGCTTCGGCCGAGGTACGAAGCCATTCTGGAACGAACCATCGGGCAGACCGGGCGGACGGCCGTGCTTGCCGCCGTTGTGTTCTTTGGCTCTTTGGCCCTTGTGCCATTCCTGGGGACCGAATTCCTTCCGGAACTGGACGAGGGCTCGATTTTGGTTGAGCAAATCCGGATGCCGAGTGTCACGCTGGCGGAGTCCGTTGAGAACGCGGACCGATTTGCCGGCGAGATTATGGCGGCCATCCCGGAGATCAAGACGGTGGTGCCGAAGACCGGGCGATCGGACCTTGCCAATGACTGGATGGGGGTGCACCAGACAGACGTCTGGGTCGTGCTGAAACCGCGCGGCGAATGGCGGAAGGGGATGACCAAGGAAGACATCGCGGACGAAATCCAGCCGTTCCTTCTTGGCGAGCCTGGACTGGCCTACAACTTCACCCAACCCATCGCTATGCGCGTGGATGAGTTGACAAGCGGCGTCAAGTCAGATGTGGCCGTCAAGATCTTTGGGGAAGACCTGGCCGTTCTTGAGGCCGTGGGCACAGATATCGCCGACCTGCTTCCAGGCCTGCCAGGTACAGATAACTTCTTTGTCGAGCGAACCGCGGGGCAGCCCTACCTGAACATTGAGGTGGATCGCGATGCGGCGGCCTCCTTCGGACTGAATGTCTCGGACGTTCAGCAAGTGATTGAGGCCGGTATCGGTGGACTTCCCGTTTCCGAGGTGTTCGAAGGGCAGCGGCGTTTTGACATCAACGTGCGCTATCCGGAAGACATCCGGTCTTCGCTCGGGACCATCCGCGACATTCCGGTGCAGCTGCCGGGCGGCGGAACGGTGCCGTTGGGCCGCGTCTCCACCATCCAGGCCGGCGAGGGGCCGCGCGAGATTGCCAGAGAAAATGGCTGGCGCCGCGTGATTGTCGGCATCAACCTGGAAGACATTGACATCGGCAGCTACGTGGCTGCGCTGCAGGAGCGGATCGACGCCGAGGTGACAATTCCCGCGGGCAACTTCCTGACCTACGGGGGCGCCTTCGAAGATCAGCAACGGGCCACGAGTCACTTGATGGTGGTGGTGCCGCTGGCGCTGTTCATCATCCTTGGTCTGCTGTACCTGATGTTCGGTCGCATGCGGTATGCGTGGATGATCTTCCTGAACCTGCCATTCGCCCTCTCAGGGGGCATCGTGCTGCTCTGGATCCGGGGACTCTACCTGTCAGTCTCGGCAAGTATCGGATTCGTGGCGCTGTTTGGCGTAGCGGTGCTGAATGGAATCGTGATGGTGGCCCATCTGAACGCGCTCAGGGAGGACGGCGTCCCGCTCCGCGAGGCTGTAATCAAGGGGGCGTCCGACCGGCTGCGTCCCGTGCTCATGACGGCGCTCGTGGCGAGCCTTGGATTCGTACCGATGGCCTTCAACGTGGGGCCGGGCTCCGAAGTGCAGCGCCCGCTTGCGACGGTGGTCATAGGTGGCCTGATCACGGCCACGCTCCTCACACTTCGCGTGCTGCCGACACTCTATTACTGGATCGAGAAGCGATACCCCACCGCCGAGAATCGTGAGGAGGTGACGGCATGAGACGTGCATTTGGATTGCCCACCCTTTTGCTTGCCGGTGTTCTGACACTGCCCCTGGCCGGGGAAAGCCGTGCGCAGGTAGCCGCGATCAACCTGGACGAGGCGGTCGAACTGGCCCTGTCCGGGCGACCGGAGTTGGCAGGCGCCGCGGCATTCGTTGATGCGGAGCGGGCCAGACGCCTGTTGGGCTTGGGACTGACCGGACCCACCGTGGCGTTCTCACGGGAGGGCATAGCGACGTCTTCCGCGCCGGGTTCGGGCTTCGGGGAGCAGAAAGTGGGCGTCCTCCAGGAGATTCCATTCCCGATGGCGCTCCGGGGGGCACTGCGGGTCGGGAGTGCTTCGGTTGGATTGGCCGAGGCCAACCTGACCGTCCTCAGGGCGGAGATCCGGGAGGCCGTCCGGTCTGCCTACGTTGATGCCCTCTACGCACAGGAACTACTGGCGCTCCGGGAGCGCGCCGTGGACCTTGGCACTCAACTACTCGAGTCTGTCGAAGCCCGAATCGAGGTGGGTGAGGCGGCCGAGATCGACTTGCTGAAGGCTCAACTGCAGGAAGCAGAGGCCCGCGACC
>JABDJZ010000506.1 GCA_013003255.1 Rhodothermales bacterium | reverse complement strand
GACCTGTATATCGAAGCCCTGGAAGATTCTGTTGTATCCGTCATCGAAAAGAACATCGATAGCGCCGACATCGACGTAGGGAAGCTGGTCAAACGGATGGCAGTCCTTCAAACAAGGGTCTTGATGCTGATGAGCGCGCGGGCCATCGATCGGTTCGATCATTTCCAGCGGACCTATCCGGACATCATCCAGAGGGTGCCCCAGCGCATGGTTGCCTCGTATCTCGGTATTACCCCCGAAGCGCTCAGCAAAGTCAAAGCAGAGAGACTGAGATAGGCTCGAACGCGGGTTGATCTTAACCCAGATTAATGCGCGCGCCTTTCATCCCGCGCGATCATGTGGCTCGTTCAACAACTGAAGAGTCACATGAGTGTCTTGATCTGGATCGCACAGGGTTTGCTTGCGGTCATGTTTACGATGGCAGGAATCCTGAAGCTGACCAGCTCGAAAGAAGAACTGGCAGCGAAGGTCGGCGATTGGGTGCAGTCGTTCTCTCCGCAGACGCTACGCCTTATTGGTCTACTCGAATTCCTCGGCGCCATCGGAGTGGTCCTGCCCATGCTGCTCGGGATTCTTCCGGTGCTGACCGTCTGGGCCACAGTCGGATTGTGCCTGACCATGCTCGGCGCAATGGCCGTGCACATTCAGAGAGCGGAGTATGACAAACTCGGGATGAATGCTGTCCTGCTGCTGCTGGCCGTTTTCGTTGCGGTCGGCAGACTGCTCCTGGTACCTGTTGGCTGATCTGGGGATTAGTCCGTACCGCTGCGGGCCCGGGCGCATATTGAGTTCGCGCCGCCGTTTCGCGAGACGTACTTACTGTATCCCGCAACAGACCGGAACCCCGAAATGATCAACGGAGCACACGCTGTAATCTTCAGCACTGACCCTGAGGCCGACCGCGCGTTCATGCGAGACGTCCTGGGACTGCCGCACGTGGACGCCGGCAACGGTTGGTTGATTTTTGGCCTGCCCCCTGCTGAAGTGGCTGTCCACCCCTCAGACCAAAACGATGTGCATCAACTCTACCCGGCGGCGGCCAACTTGGTGTGTATCAGCCACGCCATGCTCGCCCCGAATCGCCGGAGTAGCAAGCCGCCTGACTTCAGGACCTGAGCAACTAATCAGAAAGCCCTCATGCCCTCCTCATGGCGCTCATAGCAGGAATGCAGATGTTCAGGCTGTCACCCAGACCGCCCGAACTCTCACCATCCGTTGAGCCTTGGCTATGTCTTTCTCGATCAATACCTGGAGCCCTGCGCTCTCCGTCGGCGTGCGCTTGGCACTCGTCGCAATCGTTACGTCCCTGACACTAGGCCCTCAAGCGGGCAACGCGCAGACCGCGGCTACAACCCCGGAGGACGCCAAGTCCGGTGCCATTTACGGGCGGGTGTCTACGGAAGACGGCACCGTATACCAGGGCCGCCTGCGCTGGGGCGCGGATGAAGAGGCCTACTGGGGCGAGTACTTCAACGGACGAAGGGAGGGCAACCCGTGGGCGGAAGTGGCTCCGGAAGGGGCCCTTCGATTCAACGAACCCGTCCGTCTGCTGGGCCTGAGTCTGGGCAACATTGACCGGCGGGTCCGCCTCGACCGGCCATTCATGGCGCGGTTCGGAGACATCGCGCGCATCGACACCCGACGCACGGAATTCCGGGTTACGCTGAAGAGCGGGTCGGTCCACGACATGGACCGTTTCGAGTCCGATGACCTTGCTGACGGGGTCCAAATCTGGGATGAGAGCGGCAAGAGCGTGTATCTGGACGAATGGTCGATCCGGTCCATCGAGTTTCTGGAGACGCCTGTCGGTACGAAAGCCCCGGAGCGTCTGTACGGTAGCGTGACCACGCGACTGGGGTCCTACATCGGATATCTTCGGTGGAATCGCGAGCAGGGCAGCTACGCGGACTCCATTGAGGGCTCCAGCGGCGGCCGGTACCTCACCGTCAAGTTCAACGACATCCTGAGCATTGAACGGGACGCGCAGGACCGGGCGAGGATTGCCCTGACAGACGGCGACGTCATGCTCATTGAAGGCAACACGGAGCGTGGCTTCGCGCCACGAGGGGTCTACGTGTATGATTCGCGATACGGCCGCGTTTCGGCTGCCTGGGACGAGATTCTGAGTGTCCGACTGGGGACCGTTGGGACCGGGCCAGGCTACGATGACTTCCCACCGGGACTCGAACTGACTGGATCTGTCCGCACGATCCAAGGCGAGCACCTTACTGGCCGCATTGTCTATGACCTCGACGAGAGCGAAACCACAGAGACTCTGGACGCCCCGCTCAGAGGCCTCGACTTCTCCATTCCCTTCGGCCTGATCCGTTCGATCAATCTCGAGGAGGGCCAGAGCCTAAGCAGTGCTCACGCAAATGTGGAGCTTCACAGCGGCGAGGTCCTACAGCTGGAGCGTGCGGGAGATCTTGCGGACTCCACAGCCGGCGTGCTGGTCTTCGAGAAGGGACGGACCGTGCCCCACCACGTGCCGTTCAGTGTAATCGCAGAGCTGACCTTCGCACCACGGTAGGCCATTCAGCCGTCAGCAGGGGCCGCATCAAACCGTACCCGGTTCTCAACCATCCAGCGCTCGCCATCTTCCTTGGTCTTCGACGGGTCATTCACGACCTCGGGATGAGCCTGCTGGTAGTGCGGATATAGGGCTTTCATCCACTCCTCGAAGGTCTCGCCGGACGCCGTCGCGTCGCAAAGGTCGCATTTCACTGTCTTCATGCCGCCTGTCCTGTTGTTGTACAGGACGCATATTAGCGCTTCCGGGAATGGCCGTCGCGACAGTATCCTGAAGGAATCAAAGTACCTTGGGGCATGTCGTCTAATCTGTCGGTTGTTTTCATTGGGGCCACCGGGGCGGTCGGCGGCCACGCCAGTGCGTCGCTGAGCACCCATCCGGATGTGGCGAAACTGACGCTAATCGGGCGAAGGGAGGCCACCCACCTCTCCTCCGAAAAGGTGGCGCAGCACGTCGCGGATCTCTCGGATCCCACTTCCTATCGGGAGGTGCTGCAAGGGCACGACACCGCCGTGTGCACGCTTGGCATCGGACAGCCGTCCAAAGTCTCCCGGGAAGAGTTTGAGCGCGTGGACCACGACTACGTTCTCGATTTCGCCAAGGCCTGCAAGGCGGCCGGAGTTCGCCATTTCGCACTCCTGAGTTCCGTGGGCGCGGATGCCGGGTCCAGCAACTACTACCTGAGGACCAAGGGGCGACTCGAGGAGGAACTCGCCGCCCTCGAGTTCGACCGACTGTCAGTTTTCCGGCCCTCGATGATTCTCACGCCCACCAACCGGTACGGATTCTCCCAGGCTGTTGCCCTTCGACTGACGCCCCTGCTCAAGCCTCTGCTGATGGGGCCGCTCCGGAAGTTCAGAGGGGTACCCGTGGATCTCCTCGGCCGTGCCATCGCGGCATCCGTTCTCCAACCCGGAGGACGCGTTGAGACGCACTATTGGGATGACTTCAACGCCCTTCTCCGACAAACCAACTGAAGAGATGCCCTTCACCCGCCGAAGCTTTCTGGGAACTGCCGTCGGCAGCGCCACCGGTGCCCTCCTGAGTCCGCTTTCCGCAGCGGCAGCAATCCGCACATCAAAGCGACGCCGGTCCATGCGCATCCTCGTTCTCGGTGGTACGGGATTCATC
>JABDJZ010000441.1 GCA_013003255.1 Rhodothermales bacterium | reverse complement strand
GGGGCCGGTACCGATTACAACGACGTCGTAGGAAGACATATCTATCTGGAAGTGGGGTTCTCCGGTGCAATGCGGGTCCGACGGACCCGGAATCGTTCAGCCAAATAATACCGCTGGCCGGCGCCGGGGTTCGTGAATGGCGTGCTGAAAACGCGGCTACTGCTTCCCGCGGTAGGCTTCGTCCACATCGCTGATCTTGCCGACCCGTTTGGCGTGCCGGCCTCCCTCAAAGTCGGTCTCCAGGAATACCCGCACAATGGACTTGCAGACCTCAATCCCCAGCGTCCGGGACCCGAGCGTTAGCACATTGGCGTCATTGTGGGCTCTGGCGTTCCAGGCCGTGAACTCGTTGTAGGGCGATGCGGCCCGGATCCGGTACACCTTGTTGCATACCATCGCGGAGCCCAGGCCGGCGCCATCGATCATGATTCCCAGGCGAGCCCTTCCGTCGGCCACCATGCGCGCCGTGGCGTAGGCAAAGTCCGGATAATCACAGGATTCCTCAGAGTGCGTGCCCACGTCATGGACGGCCCACCCAAGCGACTCGAGGAAGGGGGTTAATTCCGCCTTGAGTGCAAATCCGCCGTGGTCGCTGCCAATGGCCACTTTGCGCGGGCCTGTCGGCTTGGGGGGCGGTGTGTCGGCCTGTCCCGCGGTTCGGAACTCGACGCCCAGGGCTCGGGAGGCGTCCCGCGCAAGAGACGTGATGATGGCCCGCTCCGGGACCACAATGAACGACTCGCCTGCCCGGTGGGCATCGCGAACCTTCTGCTCAGATATGACCGTCCTCTTCGCCACGGGCCGCAAGCTACGACCCGGGAAGGCCTAGCGCGAAAGCCATTTGGCGGGATCTACGAACCCGTCCTTGGAGAGACCGAAGAAATAGCCCGCACCGTACGGCTCGGAATCAGTCCCTGCCTTTCCGACCAGTTGGCCGGCAGTCAGCGTCTGCTGGGGGGTAACGTAAACCGTTGAGAGGTTGCCGTACACCGAGACGTAGTCGCCGTGAGACACCATCACATACCGGCCGTAGACCGGCATGACGTCGATGCCAATGACCCGGCCCTCGAAGACAGACCGGACGTCAGCCTCGGGAAGCGTGGCCACAACAATGCCTTGGTTCGTGGTCCGGGTCCCGTATTCCTGGTTCACCTGGACGCCGAAGCGTTCGACCAGGGTGCCGCGGGCTGGCCAGGGCAACCGTCCCTGGTTGGTTTCGAAAGAGCCTGTGAGCGCCGCATATTCGGCCGCGTCGAATCCGGTAACCGCCTCTGCGGCGCGACGGCGTTCCGCCTCAATGAGTGCCTCAAGGCGTGAGGCCAGGTCCTGCTCGGCTTTGCGTCGCTCGGCCAGTTGGGTTTCCAATCGGCCCTTCTGACGGCGAAGATTGCGAATCACCTGTTCGCGCTCACGCTTCCTGTCCAGCAGGCTTTCCTGCTCTTTGCGAGCCTCCCGCAGGGTCTGCTCGGTATGCGCCAATGTCTCCAGCAGGTCCGCTCTGCGCGCTTCCAAAGCCACCGTGGTCGACGATATTTCCTCCAGCTGGGCCTGTCGGGCGTCGCTGAAGCGGCGGAGGTAGTTCACCCGGACCAGCATCTGGTTTATGGACGCCGCGGAAAAAATCAGGGCCAGATCGTGAAGCCGGCCATACTTGTAGGCGTGTGTGGCGCGGGCCCGATACTCCTCCTTCAGTGCGACGATCTCGGATGAGAGACGCTCGACCTGCGCAAACACGGAGTCCCTTTCGGCTGACAGTTCTTTGATCCGCTGTTCAAAGGTCTCGACCACTCGCTCGCGGATGGCGATGTCCCGGTTGAGCCTGTTCAGCAGCTGCAGCGTGGCCGATTCCTGAGATCGGGTCTGGCTCAGCGCTTTCTCGTCAGCGGAAATTCTGGATCGTAGCGAAGCCAGCTGTGACTCGAACGCTTGCCTGGATTCCTTTCCGTTGACCGCCAGACCCTGGCCCGCGGCGGGTGTCGTCATCAAGACACTGGCGAGAGCGAAGGCGAGGGCAAGCCTGGACACGATCAATAGACGGGGATGCGTTGAACGTCGGTGCGTAAACCGAGATCAAACGACAGCTGGTCTGGGTTCGGCCGGATGCGACGGATCGAGATGCTGGCACGAACTTCCTCGTCCCGGCGACTCGACACGACACGGCGCGGCAGAAACAGCCCTTCTGTGCGTTCGAAATCAGCAAACCGTCTTTGATCAACAACCGTGCCCGTGGCATCGGTGCGGTCCGCGGCGATGATCCGCCAATGCGCAGGGTCCACGATGACCTGCCTGTCACCTTCAGGAGTTCGCAATACGTAGTGGGATCCATCCACGGTGCGAATCCAGCTTCGACCCGAGAGGTCATCGAATCCGAATACGGCCGCCGCTACATCCGACCGCCAGAACCCAACCGGCAACATGCGTTCGGCCACATCACGGGTGCCGAAGTAGAGCTTCTTCTCCAGCCG
>JABDJZ010000425.1 GCA_013003255.1 Rhodothermales bacterium | reverse complement strand
CAGGACGTCCAGGATCTCGTCCACCAGGGTGGCCATGACCAGATAGCCGACGCTGGTCACGTGTACACCGTCATTCGTCAACTCCGGCCTGAGCCCATTTTCACCGTCCGTCATTGCGGTGAAATAGTCGAGCCAGGGAAAGCCGCGGGACTTGGCGTAGTCCGCGAGCATGGCGTTCAACTGGGGGATCTTGACATCCGGACCCAATCCGGGTCGCCAGGGGTAGTCGCGAGCGGGCAACACGGATGCAATGATGGGTACGATTCCGTTGGCCCTCGCAATCTCCGCCATCGAGGCAATGTTGCCGGCGATTTCCTCAAGCGTAGCCGGCCCCGTGTTTCCGGCAATGTCGTTGGTACCCGCCAGAATGATCACGAATTCGGGCGCGAGGGATACCACGTCCTGCCTGAATCGAACCAGCATCTGCGGCGTGGTCTGGCCGCTGATGCCCCGATTCACGTAGGGGCGTCCTGGAAAGGCTGCCTCAAGGTCCCAACCTTCCGTGATGGAGTCCCCCATGAAGACCACGCGCCCATCCGCCGGCACTCCGGCAAGTGCAGCGTTTGCGGTCTGGTAGCGATCAAGGTTGGCCCAATCCTGAGCGCCGGCGAATTCCGTCACGGCCATGCTGAGCAGTAGTAGAAGCAGATTCCTCATAGTGGCCCCAAGGTAGGGAATCCCCCCGCTTTTCTGTCCGGGCATCGGACTACGCGAGTCGGGTCGTTTCCCGCTACCCAACGTGCCTCCGCGCGGGGTATTTGATCCTGAACCGACCCCTTTTATTGCCATGCCCGCATCGAGTGCCGTTATGGACGGCAACGAGGCCGCCGCCCACGTCGCGTACCGCGCCTCTGAAGTCATCGCCATCTACCCGATTACGCCGGCCTCCCCGATGGGAGAATTGTCGGATGCCTGGAGCACGGCAGAGCGCCCCAACCTGTGGGGATCGGTCCCCAGGGTGATCGAGATGCAGGCGGAAGGTGGTGCGGCGGGCGCGGTTCACGGATCGCTGCAGGCCGGGGCCCTGACCACAACATTTACGGCCAGTCAGGGACTTCTCCTGATGATTCCCAACATGTACAAGGTGGCCGGAGAACTCACGCCGGCGGTCTTCCATATCGCCGCCCGGTCCATTGCGGCACAGGCGCTGTCCATTTTCGGGGACCACAGTGACGTCATGGCCGCGCGTGGCACCGGCTGGGGGATGCTGTTTTCCGCGTCCGTTCAGGAGTCGATGGACATGGCGGCCGTGGCCCACGCCGCCACGCTGAAATGCCGCATCCCATTCCTCCACGTATTCGACGGATTCCGAACCAGCCACGAACTCCAGAAAATCGAGGTACTGCCGGACGACACCATTCGGTCGCTGATGGATGAGGAAGCCATTCGGGACTTCCGTGCCCGCGCCATGTCCCCCGACCGTCCCACGATCCGCGGCACCGCGCAGAATCCGGACGTGTTCTTCCAGGCGCGTGAGTCCGTCAACCCGCGGTACGAGGATGCCCTGCAGGCCATCAAGGAGGCCATGACCGCGCTTGGCAAGAAGACGGGGCGGGAGTACGGCCTCGTTGACTACGTCGGCCATCCGGAAGCCACCCGGGTCGTGGTGCTCATGGGCTCGGGGCTGGGTGCCGCCGAGGAAGCCGTCCGAAAGATGTCTGCCGAAGGTGAGCGTGTTGGTCTGCTGAAGCTCCGGCTCTTCCGCCCGTTCCCCACGGATGCTCTCCTTGACGCCCTTCCCTCGACGGTCGAGCGAATTGCCGTCCTGGACCGAACGAAAGAGCCTGGCTGCGTAGGCGAACCGCTGTACCAGGACATCATCACCACCGTGGCAGAGCGCGGCGTTCATGGTCGCCGCGATGTCCAGGTGATTGGTGGCCGATTCGGTCTCTCCTCCAAGGAGTTTACGCCCGCGATGGTTCGAGGCGTTTTTGAAAACCTTGGCGCCGAGACCCCCAAGAACCACTTTACGGTCGGGATCGTCGACGACGTCTCGAACACCCACATCGACTTCGACGAGTCCTTCTCGACCGAGTCCGATGATGTGACACGTGCCGTGTTCTGGGGCCTTGGGTCCGATGGGACCGTGGGGGCGAACAAGAACTCCATCAAGATCATCGGCGAATCGCTTGACGGCTATGCCCAGGGCTATTTCGTCTATGACTCAAAGAAGTCCGGAGCGCGGACGGTCTCCCACCTCCGGTTCGGCCCGGAACCCATCACCAGCACCTACCTCATCTCCGAGGCCAACTTCGTTGCGGTGCACCAGTGGATGTTCCTGGACAAGTATGACACGCTGGCCGCCGCCGCTCCAGGGGCCACGGTTCTTTTGAACAGCCCCTTCGGCCCCGAAGATGTTTGGGATCAACTGCCTGCCAAGGTGCAGGCCACCGTCCTGGAGCGGAACCTCAAGCTGTGGGTTATCGATGCCTACAAGGTGGCCCGTGATCTGGGGCTTGGCCCCAGAATCAACACGCTCATGCAGACCTGCTTCTTCGCGCTCTCCGGCGTGCTTGAAGCCGACAAGGCGAAGGAGGAAATCAAAGGCTCCATTCGCAGGACCTACGGCAAACGCGGCGAGGCGGTTGTCAACATGAACTATGCGGCCGTAGATGCGGCCCTGGATCACCTCCACGAAGTGTCCGTGGGGACAGACCTGACCGGTGCCCAGGCGAAGGAGGTGGTGCCTGAGAGAGCGCCCGACTTTGTGCAGCGGGTGACCGCTGAGATCATGGCAGGCCGAGGAGACCTGCTCCCGGTCAGCGCCCTTCCCGATGATGGTGTGTATCCCACGGGCACTACCAAGTGGGAGAAACGCCAGATCGCACAGGACATCCCTATCTGGAACGCAGACCTCTGTATTCAGTGCGGAAAGTGCGTCATGGTGTGTCCGCACACTGTCATCAGATCCAAGGTCACCGACGCGGCCAGCCTGGAGGGCAAGCCCGAGGGCTTCCAGGACCTCCCCGCCTCCTGGAGGGAGTTCGACGACGCGCGCTACACCATCCAGGTATCGGCCGATGACTGCACCGGTTGCCAGCTCTGTGTCGAGGTCTGCCCGGCCAGGGACAAGTCCAACGTATCCAGAAAGGCGCTGGAAATGGCTCCCATGGCCGAAGCTGCTCCGGCGGCCCGGGCCGGCTGGGACTTCTTCACCGGCCTGGACGAGCACCACGCGGAGAACACAGACCTGAAGTACACCAAGACCAAGGATGTCCAGCTTCTCGAGCCCTACTTCGAGTTCTCCGGGGCCTGCGCTGGCTGCGGCGAAACGCCGTATCTCAGTCTGCTTACCCGACTGGTTGGTGACCGGCTCTACGTAGCCAACGCCACGGGATGTTCGAGCATTTACGGGGGCAACCTCCCCACCACACCGTGGTCACAGGATCAGGCGGGTCGGGGGCCAACCTGGGCCAACTCACTGTTTGAAGACAATGCCGAGTTTGGCTTCGGAATGCGCGTTGCTGTTGACAAGCAGCGCCAGTATGCCTGCGAACTCCTGGACTCGCTGGCTCCGGTTGTGGGCAAGGAACTGGCCTATGACCTCAGCCATCCCAAGGATCCGGCAGCTGCCCGTGAGCATGTCGAGGCGCTGAAGCAGGTCCTTGCGGAGCACCGGGATACGCGCAGTCGGGATCTCATGGCCCTCGCCGATCTTCTGGTGCCGAAAAGCGTCTGGATTGTCGGTGGTGACGGCTGGGCCTACGACATCGGATTCGGGGGCCTGGATCACGTGTTGGCGTCCGGCCAGAACATCAATGTGCTGGTTCTCGACACCGAGGTCTATTCCAACACCGGTGGACAGGCGTCCAAGGCCACTGGACTGGGCGCGGTGGCCAAGTTCGCCGCCGGCGGAAAGCCCACACCCAAGAAGGACCTGGGCCTTCTGGCAATGAGCTACGGCTACGTGTATGTCGCGCAGATTGCGATGGGTGCGGATGAGAATCAGGCCATCCGCGCCTTCCGGGAAGCGGAGGCGCACGACGGTCCCTCCCTCATCATTGCCTACAGCCAGTGCATTGCGCACGGCATCGACATGGCCAAGGGGATGGACCAGTCTGACCGCGCCGTCAAGTCCGGCCACTGGCCGCTCTTCCGCTTTGATCCTGCCCGCCAGGAGAAGGGCCTGCCGCCCCTGCAACTCGACTCGAAGGCGCCCAGCCTCCCGTTGCGCGACTACTTCTACCGCGAGAACAGATACCGGGTGCTCAAGCTGACCAATCCTGAAGCTGCCGCCGGATTCCTTCGACAGGCCGAAGACGGCATCAAACACCGGTACGAACAATTGGTCAACATGGCCACGCCACCTGCAGGTGATGGGGCCGCCGGATCTGGACCGCCGAGCGGACCCGGAACGCGAAAGCCACCCGGAGGCATGCGTAAACCGCCTCCCGGAATGCGAAAGCCCCCACCGGGGAAGCGTCCTCCCAGTTCCGACAACTCATAAGCCAAGGGGACATCATGGATCTCTCAACCACCTACCTGGGCCTTGACCTCAAGTGTCCGATCGTTCCCTCTGCCTCTCCCCTGTCGGAGTCCGTATCCAACATCAAGAAGATGGAGGACGCCGGTGCGGGGGCCGTGGTGCTGCACTCCCTCTTTGAGGAACAGCTCACGCAGAGCAGTCTGGAGATTGACCACTTCCTGACCCTGGGCTCCGAGAGCCACGGGGAAGCAGCGTCCTATTTCCCGCACCACGACGAGTACCACGTCGGTCCGGAAACCTACCTGCATCACATAGTGGAGGCTACGTCGGCGGTGGACATCCCGATCATCGCCAGCCTCAACGGCGTGTCCTCAGGGGGCTGGACCAGCTTCGCGAAGGAGATTGAGGCCGCCGGTGCTTCTGCGCTTGAGCTGAACACCTACTTCATTGCCACCGACCCGGAGCTCACGGGCCACGAAGTGGAACGCATGTACCTGGAAGTGGTCAGGGATGTGACGGATGCCGTATCCATCCCCGTCGCTGTCAAGCTCAATCCGTTCTTCAGTTCGTTGCCCTACATGTGCGGCCAGCTCGTAGAGGCGGGCGCAGCCGGACTGGTGCTCTTCAACCGGTTCTACCAGCCGGACCTGGACATTGAGCGCCTCGAGGTGGTCCCTCGCGTTCACCTCAGCAGCAGCGAAGCGCTCCGTCTGCCGATTCGCTGGATCGCAATCCTGTTCGGACGCATCGAAGCGGACTTCGCCCTGACCTCCGGGGTCCATACCCACGAGGACGTGATCAAGGGACTGATGGCCGGTGCGAACATCACGATGGTAGCGAGCGAGATCCTTAAGAACGGAATCGGACGCATCCCTGAAATGCTGATTGCCACCTCACACTGGTTGGAAGATCATGGGTACGATTCCCTCCGTCAGTGCATCGGCAGCATGAGCCAGAAGCACGTGGCCGAGCCGGGCGCCTTCGAGCGCGCCAACTACCTGAGGACGCTACAATCCTGGCCGCCAAAAACCCAGTTCTGACGTCAGTGTCCAGACATTGAGTCGCTGGACATCGAGTGTCCGGAGGCGGCCTCCCTGGCCATGGGGAGCATCGGCAGAAATTCGCCTGCCAGACCGCGAACACGCGCCATTTCCTGGAGCGTGGGCCCAAGGACTTCCATGGAAGCGTCATTCAACCAATGACCGGCCTCACCGGCAAGTGAGTTGACCATTAGCAGATCTCCTCCCAGGAGATCACCCCCCAGGTGCGCCAGCTTCGCGAACGCCGCAGGGTCGAGATCTGTAGCTTCAGCCAGCGCTTGAGCGTCATCATTCAGGTGTTCAAGGGCGTGTGCCAACGCCAGGAATTCGGCAGTCAGTACGGCCCGACCGGCCCTTGAGCGCGCACGCCGGGCATCGTCGGCGGCATCCGCACGTCTGGCTCGACCGTCTTCCCTGAGCGAGAGCAAGCCTCCGATTCCTGCCACGGAGGCTGAACTGAGTGCGAGCGATGTAGCAGCGTCCGTCTCTCCGGCAATCAGCAGTCCCGTACCCACCAGGGGACCCACGATCGAAACGGTGTTGATGAGGCGCAGGAGACGCGGCGCCCGGTAGGCCGTGCTCGACAGGTAGTCCATCTCTGCGGCATCCACTGACTCGGCAGCCATGCGGAGCATGGCCGGAAGCGCGGCCGCCATGGCGAGGCCCTCCGCCGCCGCCTTCTGTACCTCCAGTTTGAGGGGCGCCAAGTCTACCGTGGGATGCCCCAGCGAATCGCGGTCCACATGATGGATGGCCGCAATCGAGGTATGGAGCCTGTCAGCCGGCTGAGCAGCCACCGGCAGCGCAAAGACCGCCAGCAACAGAAGAACGAGCAGTCTGTCTTTCATCGAATCAGGACTGTTTGGGAGGGATGCACCTACAGGTATCGGTTGACCAGGTTCTCGAAGAGCTCCTGCTTGCCGCTGCGCATCTCGGGTTCGCCTGCGGCCAGCGCGGCGAGCTCACTGAGGGACAGCTTGCCCCGGGCGAAGGCGGCGCCAGATCCGGCATCGAAGGAGGCGTACCGCTCCTGGCGCATTGCCTCGATCGGAGATTCCTCAAGAATCCGGTCTGCGGCCAACAGGGCTCGCGCGAACAGATCCATTCCCCCAATGTGAGCATGAAACAAGTCCTCGAGATCGGTGGAGTTACGCCGCAACTTGGCGTCAAAATTGACTCCGCCACCCTGGAGTCCCCCGGCCCTCAGAATCACCAGCATGGCCTCGGTCAGCTCGTGCAGGTTGTTCGGGAATTGATCCGTATCCCACCCGTTCTGATAGTCGCCGCGGTTGGCATCGATGCTGCCCAGCATGCCGGCGTCCGCCGCCACCTGGAGTTCGTGCTCGAACGTGTGACCGGATAGCGTGGCGTGGTTGACCTCGATGTTCAGTTTGAAGTCATCAGCCAGTCCGTAGTGGCGGAGGAAGCCGACTACCGTTGCGGCGTCATAGTCATACTGATGCTTGGAAGGCTCACAGGGTTTCGGCTCGATAAAGAACGTGCCTGTGAACCCCTGCGCGCGGGCGTAGTCGCGCGCCAAACCCAGGAACCGTCCCAGGTTATCCAATTCGCGCTTCATGTCCGTGTTGAGCAAAGACATGTAGCCTTCCCGGCCACCCCAGAAGACGTAGTTCTCGCCGCCCAGTCTGATAGTGACATCCAGGGCCTGCTGCACCTGCGCAGCCGCATGTGCCACCACCGCAAAGTCAGGGTTGGTGGCGGCGCCGTTCATGTAGCGCGGATGACTGAACAGGTTGGCCGTACCCCACAGCAGTCCGATCCCCGTGTCGGCCATGTGTTCAGAGACGTGGTCAGCGGTTGCCGCCAACAGGCGCTCGGACTCGGCCGGTGTGGTGCCTTCGTCCACCAGGTCCCTGTCGTGGAAGCAAAACCAGTCCAGGCCCAGCTTGGTCATGAACTCGAACGCCGCGTCTGCCTTGTCCCGGGCTCTATCCACGGGGTCCGGTTTCCGGTCCCATGGATATACACGCGTCGGACCGCCGAAGGGGTCGCCGCCCCCATTGGTGAACGTGTGCCAGTAGGCACAGGCAAACTTGAAGTGCTCCGCCATGGTGCGCCCGCGTACGGTCTGGGTCTTCTCGTAGTGGCGGAAGGCGAACGGGTTGTCGGTCTCCGGGCCCTCAAAGGGGATCTGCGGCACCGCCGGGAAATAGGACATAATAATTGGGTTTCCTGCTCGGAAAATAATGCACGCCGGCTGATGAATTGCTGCTTCGGTACTCGGGCGCGGCGCTGAATGTAGCCTTTGCTGGAGGATCAGTCGATTGGATCGTGAGCCTGCGCCGCCTCAAGCGAAGGCGGAAGGTCCGGGTCCACCCCGAGGTTGCTTTCAAATCGCTCCAATGCGCCGACAGCATCGCGATTTGTTTCCAGCTCGGCGACGTTGAACAAGGCCTCTCCTTCGTACACCAGGGGCAGGACCGTCGCACCCACGATTACGCCCGCCGTCCGAGCCTTGATGGGGATCTCCTCCCGCCCCAATGGATCTGTCACCAGCGCCAGCACCTGCCCCTCCGACACGACGTCTCCAACAGAGCACATGGACACAAGCGTTCCGGAATCGGGCGCCCGCATCCATCGCGAGGATTTCGCGATCAGGGGCTGGACCTGCTTGCGCGAAGCCCGTCGGGCGGGCAGCATCCCAATGGTCCGCATCACGTTCAATACCCCTCGCAATCCCACCCGGATGGCCTGTTCGTCGAACCGCAGCGCCTCACCGGCCTCATAGAGCAGCATGGGCACGTCGGTCTCCACAACCGCCTGCCTGAGCGACCCATCTCGGAGATCGGAATGCATGATCAGCGGCACCCGGAACGCCTGAGCCAATTCCAGGGACTCCTTCTGCGAGAAGCATACCCGGACGTGGGGAAGGTTGGTGCGGTGCACCGCGCCGGTATGGAGGTCGATGCCGTGGGTGGCGTTTTCGACGATCTCCTGCATGAAGGTATCGGCCAGTCGCGATGCCATCGATCCCGTCTGGGATCCAGGAAAGGAGCGGTTCAGATCGCGCCGATCCGGGAGATAGCGTGACCGCGCGGTGTACCCGTAGACGTTGACTACCGGCACTGCGATCAGGGTACCCCGCAAGCGGGACAACTCCGGTCGTGCCAGCAGCCGCCGGATAATCTCTACGCCATTGATCTCGTCACCGTGGATGGCAGCGGAGACGAAGAGCCGGGGGCCGTCCTTCTTTCCCCGGATCACGTGGACCGGCATGGTCATTTCCATGGCGGTGTACATCGGGGCCACGGGCAGATGAACCGTTTCCCGGCTTCCCCGCTGAATCGTGGACCCGCCAATGACCAGGGGTGCTCGCGAGTCTCTAGCCATGGCCCTTGGTTCGCGTGTTGTGGGGACGCGCGTTCTTCTCGATATGCTCGATGATCATCCCGGCCACATCCAATTCCGTGGCCTTTTCGATGCCCTCAAGCCCGGGTGAGGAGTTCACCTCCATGACCAGGGGTCCGTGGTTTGATCGAAGGAGGTCCACCCCAGCCACGCCGAGTCCCATGACCTTGGCCGATCGCACGGCCGTGGAACGCTCCTCCGGCGTGATCCTGATCTTCGATGAGGAGCCGCCACGGTGCAGGTTGGAGCGGAATTCCCCGGCTTTGCCCTGTCGCTTCATTGCAGCGACCACCTTGCCGCCTACAACCAGGCACCGAATGTCGGCCCCTCCCGCCTCCTTGACGAATTCCTGCACCAGGAATCGCGTCTTGAGGGCGCGAAAGGCCTCAATTGTGCTTTCGGCGGCCTTCTCCGTTTCCGCCAGGATCACGCCTTTCCCCTGCGTTCCCTCCAGGAGCTTGACGATGAGCGGTGCACCACCCACCATCTGGATGAGATCATCGGTGGCCCGGGTGGAGTGGGCGAATCCGGTTACAGGAAGTCCAATGCCCTTCCGAGAGAGAAGCTGCGAACTGCGGAGCTTGTCGCGGGATCGACTGATGGCCACGGACTCGTTGACCGAGTAGACGCCCATCATCTCGAACTGGCGGACTACGGCAGTCCCGTAGAAGGGCACAGAGGCTCCAATTCGCGGGATTACCGCGTCATACCCGGTCAGTTCACCTCCGGCATAGTGAATGGAAGGCCGGT
>JABDJZ010000263.1 GCA_013003255.1 Rhodothermales bacterium | reverse complement strand
GTGCGGTCGCTGGTTGCTGCCATGGAGACCCAGGAAACGGATCTCCCGATGGAGGACGGGGCCGAGCATGCTGCTCGGGCGCTGGGTGCGCTTCGGGCGCAGGATCTGGAAACTACCGTGCAGTCCTTACTCGCACTTCTCCAGACCAACCGGTACTACTTCGACGACTTCGCGCGCAAGACCGGCGTCGCGCTGTTCAACGTGCTCGGGCCGGATCACGAGGTGACCAAGGCGCATCGCCGCACGTTTGACATGTGGTTGTACTAGGGCTCCTGCCGGGGAGCGCCCTGGGGCGCCCCCCTTTCGGAGCTGTTCAGGCCTTGATCAGCGCAGCCTGGACTGCCGATGGGCACTCCAGGTCCACACTGACCGGGACCGCCGCAACTAGTCGTCGCAGCATCCGCCGCCGCAGCAGCCTCCATCGCAGGCACAGGTAGTGCCGCAGGTGCAGGCCGAGGTCCGGTCAACGATGATGTCTATGGTCATGGTTCTGTCCGTTTTGGTTGTTAGCAACAGCCACACGCGCAGGCCTGCTCATGCACCCAGGTTCCCAGGTACTTCCCCATCCGGGCGAAGGTACTTCCGCTGATCGAGTAGCACGAGCGGGGCCCGTCAATCGTGCCTTCGATCAGGCCAGCTGTCTTCAGCGCTTTGAGATGCTGGGATACGGTAGCCTGTGCCAGCGGGAGCTCGTCGACAAGCTCTCCACAGATACACCCCCCGCGGCGGGCCAGGATTTCCAGTATGGCAATCCGGGCCGGATGCCCCAGGGCCTTGGCCCAGTTGGCAAGGTCCTGCTGCTCCGGAGTGAATGAGGTTGGTTTAGTCTGCGTCATGGCCTTCATTGTATATCGTAGATATACGATAAGACTTGGTGAAGTTGCAACCTTAGCAAAGAAAAGGTGGCCATCAGGCCGCGCTGGCCTCCTGGTCCTTGTACTGCAGTTCGTACAGCCTCCGGTAGAGTCCGTCGGCCTTGAGCAGTTCCTGATGCGTCCCGTGTTCGCGGATCACGCCCTTGTGCATGACCAGGATCTGGTCGGCGTGCTGGATGGTCGAGAGCCTATGGGCGATCACGATGTTCGTTCGCCCCTCCATCAGTCGCTCCAGGGCGGACTGGATCACGTGCTCCGTCTCCGTGTCCACGCTTGAGGTGGCCTCGTCCAGCACCAGCACCTTAGGGTCGAACGCCAGCGCCCGCGCGAATGACAGGAGCTGCCGCTGCCCATGGGAAAGGGACATGCCGCGCTCTCGCACATCTTGATCGTAGCCGTCCTTCAGGCGATTGATGAAGGCATCGGCGCCAATTTCCTTCGCTGCCGCCACCACCTGATCGCGCCCAATGTCCTCGGATCCAAGGGAGATATTCTGCTCGACCGAGCCGCTGAAGAGGAACACGTCCTGCAGCACCAGGCCAATGCGCGCCCGCAGGTCTGCCACGGCATAATCGCGGATGTTGACGCCATCCAGCAGTATCTGCCCCTTCTGGATGTCGTAGAAGCGCAGCAACAGACTTATGATCGTGGTCTTGCCGGCGCCCGTGGCGCCCACGATGGCTACGATCTGGCCCGGTTGTGCCCGGAACGAGACGTCCTTCAGAATCCAGTTCGGCTCCTCGCCGGAATCGTCGTACGCAAACCAGACGTTGCGGAACTCGATCTCGCCGCGGACCACACCCTGCGTGGCCGGTTCGTCGGGCTCTTCGAGCGAATCGTCGGTATCGAGCAACCCGAAGATGCGCTCAGCACCCGCCATCGCAGACTGAAGCGTATTGAACTGGTCCGAGAGATTCCGGATGGGCTCGAAGAAGCGCCGCGCGTACTGGATGAAGGCAATCAGCACACCCAGGGTCAGCGTGTCCCCCATCGCACTCAGACCACCCGCCCAAATCACCAGCCCCAGCGCGGAGGAGGCAATGATGTCGATGGCTGGCCAGAACAGCGCGAAGTAGAAGATGGTCTTGATGTGCGCTGCGCGGTGGTCATCATTTATATCGGTAAACCGTCGGTACTCCTCCGCCTCACGGGAGAACATCTGGACGATCCTCATGCCCGTGATGTGCTCCTGCAGGAACGAATTCAGGCGCGCCACCTGCTTTCGCGTGTCCCTGTAGGCATCGCGCACCTTCCGCTTGAACCAGAACGTGGCGTACAGCATCACCGGCACAACCGCCAGCGTCACCACGGCCAGCAGCCAGTTCAGCGAGAACATGAACCAGGCGATGAAGATGATCCGGAACGTGTCGCCCAGGATCGTGACCACGCCCGCGGACAGGACCGTGCTCAAGGACTCGACGTCACTCGTGACCCGCGTGATCAGACGGCCGAGCGGCTGGCGGTCAAAGAACCGCAGCGGCTGCTTGAAGATGTGGCTGTGGACCTTGGTCCTCAGGTCATAGATGGCCTGCTGCCCAATCCACTGCGTCAGGTAGGCGTTCACGAAGGACAGGATGCCTTCGCCCATCAGGACCAGCACCAGGAAGCCGATCATTCGGTTGAGCCCGCCCAGGTCCCCCGGGACGATGTACTCATCGATCGTGACCTGAACCAGCTTCGGAATCAGAGGCCCCAGGAACGCGGCCGTCATTACGGTGGTGAAGGCAAGCGCCACCCACCATTTGTAGGGAATCAGCAGCCGGATGATGCGGCGCAGCAGCTGCCCATCCAGTCCCTCTTTTTTCTTGTCAGCGTCACTCATCGCTAAGACATGGCGGCCAACTCCTCTTCCAGGAGTTGCTTGCGATAGAGGTTGGCGTAGAGGCCGTCCGAGGCCATCAGCAGGTCGTGTGTCCCGCGCTCGGCGATGGTGCCCTCATCCAGGACCACAATCTGATCCGCGTCCTGCACCGCCGAAATCCGGTGACTTACGATGATCACGGTGCGCTGACCGAAGTGCTTGCGCAGGTGGCCCAGAATGGTGCGTTCGGTCTGGACGTCCACGGCGGAGAGGGCATCGTCCAGAATCAGGATGGCCGGCTCACGGACCAGGGCTCGGGCGATGGAGGTGCGCTGCTTCTGGCCTCCAGACAACGTGATGCCCCGCTCGCCGACAAAGGTCTCGAAGCCCTCCGGGAAGTCCTTGATGTTCGCCAGCAGGTCCGCCTCCTCGGCGGCCCGATCTATCAACTCCTGGGAGGCGTCCATCCGCCCGAAGGCGATGTTCTGGGCGATGGTCTCCGAGAACAGGAAGACCTCCTGCGGGACGTAGCCGATACCGCTGCGAAGGACCTCCAGCGGGAACTGCTGAACCGGGTGCCCATCGATCAGGACCTGACCGGTTGTGGGTTGCAACAGACGCGGGACCAGCTCAATCATGGTGGTCTTGCCGGAACCCGTTCGCCCCACGATGCCCAGGCTGGTACCGGCCTCGACGTGGAAGTCCAGATCCTTGAGGACGGCCTCTTCATCGTCGGCGTAGGCGAAGGACACGTTCTTAAACGTCACCGAACCTTTCACCTTGGTGAGGTCTTCGCGCGTCTCCTCCGTGTCCGCGACCTCAGGCTCCGAGTCAAAAATCTTCTGCAGCCGTGTCATTGAAGCCGCGGCCCGCTGAATCATCGAGATGACGAATCCGAAGGCCGCCACCGGCCACGTCATCAGGGCAACATAGATGATGTACTCGGCGATGTTACCGATGGTAATAGCGCCTTCGGCCACCAGACGCCCGCCCTGCCAGACCACGATGATGGTCGAGAGACCCACCAGCACGAGGAAAACCGGACGCCAGGCCGCGTCGACCATGGCCAGATCCAGCGAACGCGTGCGATACTCGGCGCTCTCGGCGTCGAAGGCCTCCTGCTCGGCCGACTCGCGCGCATAAGCCTTGAGGACCCGGACGCCGGAGAGTGACTCCTGTACCCGACTCGTCAGCACCGAGTACTGCTGCTGCAGCACGTCTGATCGGTGGTGCACCATCTTCGCCACAAAGAACACCGAAATGGCCAGGAAGGGCATCGGAATCAGCGCGTAGGCCGTCAGACCCGGCGAGATCACGAACATCACGCTCATCGCCATCACAATGACCACTACTGCGCGTGTGGTGTACATGATGGCGGGGCCGATATAGCGACGCACCTGTTCGATGTCGCTCGTGGCGCGCGTGATCAAGTCACCCGTGGAATGCTCCAGATAGAACCCGTGGGAGAGTCGCTGCAGGTGGTCGTAGAGCTTGTTGCGGAGATCGTATTCGATATGGCGCGAGGCCACCACGATGGTCTGACGCATCATGAAGGAGAACACGCCGCTCAGGAAGCTCAGCCCCAGGATCATCAAGCCGAAGCCCACCAGCGTTCCGAAGAATTGCGCGTAGAGGGCATCGCCCACCGGAGATCCGCTGAAGGCGTTGTAGTTGGCCACCATCCGCGGGATGCTGTCCACCGCCTGCCGGACCACGATCGGCACCACGATGGATGCCGCCGCCGATGCCATCGCCGCAAACAGCCCCGGGAGAAACAGGTGCTTGTACCGCACGAAGTACGGTATGGACGCCTTGAAGAGGGTCCGGCCGGGTTTCTGGGGCTCCGTTTGGCTCATCGAGGCCAAAGGTATGGAGCGCGGTCTCTGCGTGTCGCATCCAGACTCCTTTTTGACGCAAAGCCATCCTCCACCGGTCCGATTCTGCTGGTGGAAAGCAACAGAAGCTGACAGGGAGGCTGTCATGAGAACACTAACGCTGATTATCGTCGCTACCGGGCTGATGGCCATGACGCCGGCACCCGAGGTGGATTGCTGCGGCATCCCAAGCGAACGAGCCGTCAACATGTCCGAGGCTGACTGGCAGGCCTACACGGATCGCGTCTTCGACGCACTGACCCAGCCCATCTTCACTGATGCCGCACTGCGCGCCGTAATCCAGTACGGGGACCGCCTGGCTGCCGACCGCGGTGACGTCATTTCACTGGTGCGGGTGTACCGCGATGGCGAGGTCCTGGGACACCGACGCATGGCCGTCATCGGCATCAACAGCCTTGATGACGCCTGGGGTATCGACTTCCTGTCGAGGTCCTACCAGTTCGAGAAGGATCAGGTGTTGAAATACACCGTGGCCGCCGTGCTGGCCGACTACAACGAAAGACACCGCGAGGGCACTGTTGAGGTAGGCCCGCTGAATGTGGTGTCACCGGTTG
>JABDJZ010000373.1 GCA_013003255.1 Rhodothermales bacterium | reverse complement strand
AGGCACCCAAAACGGAGAGCCAGCCTACGCCGTGACAGTCCAGCATGAGGAGGGATCGCAGGCCGTCTACAGTTGGCTTGATCAGGTGGCCGTCGCGGAGGACAGCCTGGTTACGGCGGGCTCCCTGCTGGGTCATGCGCCACAGTTCGTAATGATGACCGTCCGAATCCTGAAAGCCGACATGACCTATGTCTCCTTTCCGATTCGATTCTACCAGCGAGACGGATCGCTAAGGGCTTTGAGGAGCGGAGAAATCTACTAGCTCGGTGTCGGGTTCTATCCGCGCTTCACGTTATCAACAGAAACAGTCCTGCCAAGCAACCTAGACCCCCCATGGAAGACCTTGAAGCCCAAGTGGCCGAACTGCATCGTCGCGTGAAAGACCTGGAGCGCACCTACAAGGTGGCGCCGCGGTTGCCGAACACATCAATAATCAGCGACAGCTTCCTGAAACGGTCCTTTGCCGTGTACGGGCACAGTCTCGTGGCCGGGTTCATTGTGGCTGTCCCCATCTACCTTGTAATCGGTGCGGTGTTTTTCTGGGGTCACATCTTCGGATGAGGGCAAGCATGCTAGCGAGAGGCGGCCTCTTGGGCCTGGTGCTTGGAGCCGTTGTGTGGCTCGGGCAGGATGCTGATTCGACCATTTCAGTCGTTCCGGATCTCCTGAGCGGAGTCCTCATGTTTGCGCTCACCTACGTCCACGTTTCGCGCGACCTCGGCAAGGCCGGGAGGGTCGGGAGGACGAACTGGAGGATTACGTGGACGGCCATGTGGTTGCCAGCCTTAATGGTAGGGCTGACGGCAGCTGCCGCCGGCTATACGCATTTCCACAATCCAACCGTGTTCACGCTCTCGACCCTGTTCCTGATGGCGTCAGGCACCATGATCCTGGTTGGCTACCTCACCACGCTCATGGCCCGACGGCGACAGCGCAGTGCTGCCTAGGTCAACGAGTTTCGTAGCTTGGCCGGATGATTGCCATCCGAGACGCCCGGCAGGAAGAGTTCGCTGCGATCGGCGAATTGATGGTTCGCGTCTACGCCGGGCTCCCTGGATTCCCGGGACCGGACGAGCAGCCGGCCTATTACTCCATGTTGGCAAACGTGGGGGCACTCACTGAGAGGCCAGGTGTCGACCTCGTGGTGGCCGAGCACGAGGTGTTCGGGTTGGTAGGGGCGGTGGTTTTCATCGCTGACATGAAGCACTACGGATCAGGCGGGACAGCCACGCAGGAGCGTGACGCATGTGGGTTCCGGTTGTTGGCCGTGGATCCGGGAGCCCGCGGTCTGGGAATCGGGCGAAGACTCACACAAGCGTGCATCGACCGGGTCCAGCAGCTATGCCGGTCGAAGTTGGTCATTCACACCACCGATTCAATGCGGGTGGCCTGGGGCATGTACGAGCGAATGGGCTTCAAACGCACTGAGGATCTGGACTTCCTTCAGGGCGAGTTGCCGGTCTTCGGGTTTCGACTGAGGACGGATACCGCAGGCGGGAAAAGGGACGAGTAAGGCGTGGCCATTGTCATCCCAGAGTTGCTTCAGGCGAGTTGTCGAAGTACTCCTGAGGGGAGGGCCTGGCTCACGCGATTGCCCCAACTCATTCGCGAGGCCGAAGACCGCTGGAGTCTGGAACTGGGTGCTCCATGGGATTCGCCTGATGTCACAGCCTCCTGGGTAGCTCCCGTCCGGCGGTCCAACGGAAGCCAGGCCGTCCTCAAGCTGGGCATGCCCCACTTCGAGGCGGAGCATGAGCTCGAGGGCCTCAGGTTTTGGTCAGGAAGCCCGACTGTCCACCTCCTGGAGGGCGACGAGGCGGCTAATGCGATGCTGCTTGAACGCTGCGTGCCAGGTACACCACTGCGAACGCGTCCGGAAGTCGAACAGGATGAGGTCCTCTCCGAGATCCTACCAAGGATGTGGCGTGTTCCTAAGCCAAGCACGCCGTTCCGACACCTCTCGGAGATGTTGGACTACTGGGCCGACGAGACCAGGGCGCACTCCTCAACGTGGCCGGACGCCGGCATGGTCACCCAGGGCCTGCGGCTGTTCGAATCCTTGGCAGACTCAGCACCGACGGAGGTCCTGCTTGCAACGGACCTGCACGCGGGAAATGTGTTGAGGGCAGAGCGGGAGCCCTGGCTGGCGATTGATCCGAAACCGTTTGTTGGAGATCCCGCGTATGACGCCACACAACACCTCTTCAACTGCCCGACGCGCATGATCGGGGATCCAATCGAGACCATTAATCGCTTCGCTGACTTACTGGGTCTATCTCGCGAGCGGGTTCGCCTCTGGACCTTCGCCCGCGCGGCCGCCGAGCCCCGAGGCGAATGGGATGATTTCAAATGGTCATTGGCTCACCGTCTCAGGCCATGACGCAGGTCTCATTCTGGGTGGCGCCTTTGCGATTTCGATCGCCACAACCGATCGTGGAGTTGCCCCCTATGACCGCCTGCTGGGGACGTGTGTCCAACTCGTCTCCAGGTAAGCCCCCAGACCACGCCAGCTGATGAGACAGCGCGATGCGCACGAGCTGATGAGAGCGGCGTGGTTCCGGCGGCGGGAATCATTCGAGGTGGATGGCCAGGAGCGCACCGAGATGCTGCAGCAGTCGGCCACAGAGTTGGAACAGGCTGCTGAACTGAGCCGTGAGGTCCCGGTTGACTTCGCGCAAGCGCTCCATCTCCTGGCCAACGTCTGCATTGACCTGGGAGACCGGGATAGGGCGGAAACGCTTTGGATCGAGGCCATCTCGGTCCTTGAGACATGTGAGGCACCGCTACAGCTGGCGCACAAGGTGCGTCACCTTGGGGATTTTCGCTTCGATGGTGGTCAGCTAAAGGAAGCAGAAAAGCTCTATGAGACCGCCCTGACGCTGTATCGGGAGCACGCATCTTCCGAGAGCCTCGACTTTGCCAACGCGCTTCGGCGAATGGCTCTCCTTCAGGAGAAGCGGGGAGACCTTGAACGGGCCAGAGCGCTTTGGAGTGAGACCAGAGAGTTGTACGCAGCCGTTGGTTTGGCGCAGGGCGTTGAGGAAGCAGATGTCCATCTTGCCCAACTGGCCCCATGAAGCGTCGGCAGAACAACCAAGGGCCTTTCGCCTCCCCGATTACCGTACTCCTGTTGGTCTTGGCTGCAGTTGCCAGTGGAGGATCCGCCGTGGCTCAGGAATGCCGGGTTTGTGTCACCCAACCGTTGTCACAATCTGAGGTGAGTTGGTCGAGTCACGATACGGGGTTCGGCATGTTGCCCGCGCGCCGATCGGCGGGCGCCCCCGACGATGGACCATCCATCTGGGTAGAGGCAGGCTACGTCGCTGCGATGCAGACCGTATTC
>JABDJZ010000356.1 GCA_013003255.1 Rhodothermales bacterium | reverse complement strand
GTACATGTAGTGGAATCCCCAGGAGTGCCGGTACTCCGGCTCCAGACCAGGATTTCCCACATAAATGTTTAGCGGATCCGAGTTGTCGGCGAAGGGCTGGAGCTCCGTCATGGACGGCTCCCGCGTGGACGTGTTGTAGCGCAGATCCATGTTCATCCCCTGCCGGAACTCGTAGTGGAAACTGGCGCTCGGCAGGAGGTGCGTGTAGCCGTTTGAAATCTCGTCCGGGCGATCAAGAATCACCCCGTCCAGCGACGATTCCTGCACCCGGAGGCCAAGGCCAAAGCGTGTCCGTTCCCGGTTCTGATCGAAACGAAGGCCGCCCTGGTAGTAGCTGTACGTTCGGTCGAATCCGGATGAAAGGTCATCGTTGAGCACCAGACCCGAGCCACCCTGGTCCCAGACGTTCTTGGTCTGATCCTCGCTGACCTGTCGCCGCTGCGCCGAGATTTCGAGGACTCGCTTGCCCTTGAGCGGCTGGCTGAGCGAAAGGCGCTGACTCTGCGTCAACGTATTGCCCAGGTTCTCCTGCTCCTGAAGGATCTCGTCGTAGGACACTACGTCGCCGCGCTCGTAGAGTCCGATGGTGTTCTCCAGTCCGGCGCGCGCCTCGGAATCATTGAGATTGACGGTGGCCTCGCCGACCAGAGCCGTGCCCTTGGCGCCGAGTCTCTTCCGCCAGGTAAGTCGAGCATCGCCTCCGAAGTTGTCGGCCGCAGAATCGTACAGCGTCTGTGAGGTGTTCTGTGTCAGGCCCGTAGCCCCGACGGTCTGCCTGAAGCCCCCGTTGCGGAGATCCGAGTTGCTGGCCGTCAGGTTGCCCCGGAGGCGGAGGTCGTTGCCGTCCGAGATCTTGTGGCGGGCGTTCAGATTGACCCGGTGAGTCAGATTGTCGGTCAGCTGCTGACTGGTTTCGGTGAGATCCCCGGTGGCCGCGGAGCCGAACAACTGCTGCTGCAGAACGGTGCGATCCTGCGTGTTCTCGATGCTGCTCAGGATGTATGAGCTCCGAATCGACGTGCGGTCCGAGAAGTCGCGACTTGCATTGAGTCCGATCGAAAGCGTCTCCGAGAATCCATCGCTGAGGTCAGATCCCAGAGGCACGCCTCCGCCCAATCGAAACCCGCCGCCGTCCATCATCGCGCCCATCCCGCCCAGGAACTGCATGTAGTCCCCGAATGCAAAACCTTGCCGATTGACGTTGTTGATGTTGGCCAACAGCGCCAGTTGGGTGTCCGGCGTAAACCGATTCACCGTGGCCTGTCCGTCATAGCGTTCCGTATCGCCGTAGCCGCCGGTGATGTTGCCGAAGACGCCGCGCTTGGCATCCTCGGTCAATTCCAGGTTGATGGTCTTCTCCTCCTGTCCGTCATCCACGCCTGTGAACTCGGCCATGTCCGACTGCTTGTCGTAAACCTGCACCTTGTCCACGGCCTCGGCAGGCAGGTTCTTGGTGGCGATTGTTGGATCACTGCCGAAGAACTCCTTCCCGTCTACCAGGACGTTCTGGACATCCTCGCCCTGCGCCTTGATGGATCCGTCGTCCTGCACCTCGATGCCCGGAAGGCGCCTCAGCAAGTCTTCCACCGTAGCGTTGGGCCGGGCACCGAAGGCCGCCGCGTTGTACTCGAGGGTGTCGTTGGTGACCACAAAGGGGATGTGGTCAGCGCTTACCACGAGTTCGTTGAGTTCGCCCACACTTTCCGCGAGCGTGATGCGCCCCACATCCAAGGGCGTACTGCCCACCGTAATGTCCTGAGTGCTTGACTCAAACCCGACGAAGGTGACCTGAAGGACATAGTCCCCCGCCTCGACCCTGCGAAGGGTGAAGTCACCATCGTTCCCCGCAATCGCAAACTTGGCGATGACCGAGTCAGGCTTGGTGAGGACGACTACCGTGGCGCCCCGGAGGCCCACCCCCGAAGAGTCGACGATGGCACCGGTAATGTTCGTGCGGTCCTGAGCCTGGGTAGGCACGGCGCACAGGAGGACGATTAAACTCAGTAGCAGAGTTCGCATGGAAGCAGGGGACTTGTGCCCAAAGGCACGGAATGGGAAGTCTGTCGGGCCCTGCTGGCTGGCGCGTCCTCCTTGCCGGCAGGGAATGGGCAGGCGTCAGTTGCCGCGGATCATGATGCGCATACCGCCGCCGCCGGCACCGCGTGTCGCATTCATTTCCTCCATCTTCTCCTCAACGATGGCGTCGTACTCTTCCCGACTGACTTCGCGGCCGCCCTTGGGCGGCGCAATCATCGCCATGGCATCCATTTCAAGGTCTACGTCGGTCGCCGTGTAGGTCCGTTCACCGTCGTCAAAATTGGCGACCAGAATCATGCCCGGAAGTCCCGTGAGTCCGGCGGGACCGGCCGAAACAGGAATCTCGGTCGTGAACCAGGCCTCGACCGTGGATGAGTCCTGCTCCGCGATGGCCTTCTGGCACGCGTACCCCAGATACTCACTCTGCTCACCCGTCAGGCGCCAGCGGTACTCCTCTATGTCACCCTGGATGCGAAAGGTGCGGCCCAGGAAGTCCGTCTTCTGGACTGATGTACCCGCGTCAAAATCGTAGTAGGTCTCCTCATCCGGACGCCGGGTGTCCATGCGAAACCGGAAGCCATCCCCACCAATTTCCACCGGACCGGACTCCTCCGTCTCGGGCTCGGGGGCGTCTTTCAGAAGCGCGGCTGACTCGGAGAAGTAGAGCATACGCCCGGTAGTCCGCGAATCGGGGATCTGGGCCGCCATCTCTTCCATGCCCGGAGGCAGCTCAATGTTCAGTTTGATGGTGGCGTTGTATCGAATGGCACCCTGTTGTGCCAGTGCGGACATCGGGACAAGTGCGCACGCCAGGAGCGTCAGTAGCGTTTTCATCATCGTCGGAGAAGCTGATTGGGGGAGAACCGGCATCAGGCCGAATGACCACAAAACGGAGGGCACCCGGTGATTATTGTCTCGTTGCCGCCTTACTTCGCTGATGCTGGCGGGTTCTCCGCCGGGTCTGCGACTTGGGGTTGAGACTTCCCCACCTGCTACAGACCTTGAAGTCCAGCCTGCCCCCGACTCCCCGCCATGAAGAACCTCCTCCTGCTTGCCGTTCTCGCCGTTTCCGTCCAGGTCCAGGCGCAGCCTGTGACCATCGACGGACTGGGTACGATTGATTTCCCGAACTCCGGAGCGCCGGAAGCCCAGGAGGCTTTTCATCGGGGCGTACTCCTCCTGCATTCGTTCGAGTTCGGGCCTGCACGTCAGGCGTTCCAAGCCGCGCAGGAAGCGGACCCGGCCTTTGCCCTGGCCTACTGGGGTGAGGCCATGGCCCAGAATTATCCGCTCTGGCGAAACCGGGACCTGGAACTTGGTCGTGAGACCCTGAAGCGTCTGGCACCCACCACCGCATCGCGCCGTAACAAGGCTCCCACGGCGCGGGAGAAGATGTACCTGGATGCCGTGGAAATGCTCTACGGCGAGGGCTCGAAAGAAGAGCAGGACCTGGCCTACCTGGATGCCATGCGGCGCCTCCACGAGGCGTTTCCCCAAGATGACGAGGCCCGATCCTTTTATGCGTTGGCCATTCTGGGCTCGGTGAACGGAGAACGGGATTTCGCCACCTACATGCGCGCCGCGGCCGTGGCCTATCCCGTATTCCTTGGCAACCCGAATCACCCGGGCGCTGCGCATTACCTCATCCACTCGTTTGACGATCCCGTCCACGCGCCGTTGGGTCTATCTGCGGCCGAGGCCTATGCAGCCATTGCACCGGATGCCGCGCATGCGCAGCACATGACCACGCACATCTTCCTGGAATTGGGGATGTGGGATCAGGTGGTGGAGGCGAACATCCGGGCCATGAATGTGCAGGATGCCTCCCGCGCAGCGCGGGGCCAGGGCCCGAACACCTGCGGTCACTACTCATCCTGGCGGCATTATGGACACCTGATGCTTGGCGAGTGGTCCGAGGCGGAGACCCTGATGGATGCCTGTCATGCTGACATCCAGTCCGGCGCCTCGCGAAGCTGGTTTTACTTCGCCGGAATGCGAGCGCGCCACGTGATGGACTCACAGGACTGGAGTCTGGCCGAGCGCTGGCGTGTAGATGTACCTGTCTTCGGGGAGCCCGAGAACACGGCCAGCATCAACGGTGGGCCTGATTTCACCTACGCCTTGACCAATGCCATGGCCGGCGTAATGGCGAACGATTTCGAGGCCGCAGAAGCCATGCTGGCCGGAGACTGGGGCTCCCACCCGGGCCGTTTGATCCAGTTGGACCAGTTGCGCGGACTCCTGCTGGTCCGGAGAGGGCAGCGGGACGAAGGACTGCGACTGCTGGCCGATGCTGCGCACGCCGCGGATCAGCTCCCCTTTGCCTTTGGACCTCCGGAAATCGTCAAGCCTGCCCACGAACTGTATGCCCAGGTTCTGGCCGAGACGGGCGACGACGCCACCGAGGCCTACCGGGAAGCCGTGTCCCGAACACCGGGCCGACCGCTCTCGCAGCAATCGGCGGCCTCACAGCAGTAG
>JABDJZ010000339.1 GCA_013003255.1 Rhodothermales bacterium | reverse complement strand
ATCAGGGCCCTACCGGAGAGGTCATCGAAATCAAGGGTCGCGAAGCGGTGGTGGCCATGGGGCCGGCCCATTCCCGGGTCAAGCTCGAAAGGCTCATCAAGGTGGGTGGCCCCCGCAAGCAGCGGGTGGCCGTGACGGCCAGGATCGCTCCGACGCATGCCCGCATGACGCTGGACGTACGGGGCAAGCGCGCCCTGGAGGCGGTGGCCGAGGTGGAACGCTTCGTGGACGAGGCCCTTGCCGGGGGACTCAAGCGGGCTGAGATTTTGCACGGAAAGGGGACGGGCGCACTTCGCCTGTCCATCCAGGAATACCTGGACTCCAGAACAGATCTTGCCTCCTACGCGGAGGCACCCATTGAGCAGGGAGGAGCCGGTGTCACGATTGTCAACATCTGAGCGGTCGGCGAGGCGCTCCGTCAGGGTTCGGCGCCTCATCGCATGTCTGGCTCTCCTGATCTCCTTCGGGACGTCCGCATTTGCTCAGGCGCCGGATAGCCTGATCTCGGCCGTTCGCCAACTGGTGGACGCGGGAGATGCCACCGGACTGGTTGAACTCGGTGAGCCGCGGATCGAGGTGGGACTCTTCGGCGCGGCCAGGCTCTACAGCAAGAGCCAGGCCCGCCGGGTGTTGCTGGGGTTTTTTCGCCAGCATCCACCAACGCGCCTGGTCATCTCCGAATCGGTATCCACGGATCGCGCCTGGTTCGGCGCAGGGGAATACCATCGTCTGGCGGGCCGTGAGCCCTTCCAACTGTACATCAGGCTGCGGCGCCAGGGCGGTGCCTGGTTGCTTCGCGAGTTCGTGGTCCTCGAGTCTGAAGGCCTGTGACGGTGCGTCTGCTAAATACCGCGTCTGTCCTGCTGGCCGTGCTCTTGCTGGGGACGCTGGCCACCCGTCAGTTCTCCGGTAGTCTCGCGTCCGATGAGGTACCGGCTGAGCAGAGCCGTCTGGTGGAAGAGGCGCTGGACGCTGCGGCGGAAGACCTTCGGAGCCGGGTGGAGGATCTCGGTCGTCGGGCCGCCGTGCTGGCGGGAAACCGGGCGTTGGCCGCGGCGCTGGCGGAACTGTCCGAGAACGAGGAGCAGGCCGTCAATGACCTGGTCACCGTGATGGCAGACCAGAACATCTCGGCGCTGGGCTCGATGGAGGTCTATGATCCGACCCCGCGACTGCGGGCCTGGAACGGCTTTACGATGCCGATGGATACAGCACCGGAGGACGCCCGATTCCTGTCCAACCCGCTTGTGAGACTCGCGGTTGACGAGGACCGTCGCGCCGCACTGGTCCACTGGCAACCCGTCACGCTGGCCGGAGAAACGGTGGGCGTCATCCGGGCCATGGAGCTGGTCCGCGTGCGCGTGCCCGTCCGTAATGAGTACCTGAACGACATTTCCCTCGAGGACGACTGGGAACGACTGACGGGGCTGACCATCCGGGTTCGCTACGACAGTGAGGCATCTCCGGGAGCCCGGTTGATTCATGACAGGGATGGTCAGCCACTCCTGTCCATTTCGGCCGTGCCGCCATCGTTGGATGAACTCAGCAGCGGCCAACGGCGCCGGTTCGATGACCTGGCCGTGGCCTGGGTGGCGCTGTTGGCCCTGGTCCTGGGTCTGCGGGCCCTCCTTTGGATTCGGTCCGGCGTGGACCCATTCGTGTTGCGTTCCACGTTGACCGCTCTGGTGCTGGTTGCCTGGCGGCTTGTCTGGCTTGCCCTGCGCGTCCCCGAACGCTGGCAGGGTGGGAAACGTCCTCTGGCCCCCTTGTTTGATCCGGCTCACATAGCTTCCGATCTGGGCATCGGACTCTTTCGATCATCCGGCGACCTGATTCTCACCGCGCTGGCCCTGGTGGCCCTGGCTGCGCTGGTATACCGCGACGCGCTTCGGAGATCTCCTCCCACGGGATGGCAGGCGCTGTCCCCTGGACTGGCGGCTCCCGCGGCAGGTGCCCTGTACGGACTGTGGGCCTCCGCCCTCTTTGGCTTGCAGGTCCTCGTGGTCCATCGCCTGGTGCTGGATTCCACGCTGGGGTATTTCGACCGCTCGGGACTGCTGCCTCAGCGGCTGGTGGTGGTGGTATTTGGCTCCATGCTCCTCCTGCTGCTCGCAGCCGCGCTCCTGCGTGTGGCGATGGGCATTCGATGGATCGGGCGTCAGGACTTTCGACGCACAGGGGGAGTGGCCCTGCTGGGCGGTGTTGCGGTGGGTGTCGCGCTGGGTCTGGTCGCACTGACTCTGCTGCCGCTGGAGGTCTCCGTCCTCGAGATTGTGGCGCTGGTCTTCTTCGCCGCCATCTGCCTGGCAGCCGCGCTGCGGGTGCCCACCAACCGTCGCCTTCGCGAGACAGGCTACCATTTGCGGAGCATACTCACCGTAGTGGTGCTGCAT
>JABDJZ010000326.1 GCA_013003255.1 Rhodothermales bacterium | reverse complement strand
ACCCTGCACGTCCGCTTCTAGACTATAACGACAAGTAACAACTTCCCAACCCTCGGGAACCATGAAATACAAAAACACCCTTCTTACCCTTCTTGCTGTAATCGTGATGGCCGGCTGCGGCCGCCCGGACGGCTCCTCCCGCATGGTGCTGGAGAACAAGGGATCTGATACGCTGGTCAACGTCGCTCAGGCCTGGGCTGAAGAGTACCAGACTGTGAACCCCGATCTCGCGATTGCTGTGACGGGCGGTGGCTCCGGTACCGGTATCGCGGCAATGATCAACGGCACCGTTGACCTTGCAAACTCCAGCCGCAAGATCAAGGACTCGGAAATGGCTCAGGCGCGTGCCAACGGGCAGGAGCCCGTCGAGCACATCGTTGGCTACGATGCACTCGCCATCTTTGTCCACGTGGATAACCCCATGGATCAAATCTCACTGGAGCAGCTGGCCGAGATCTACGGTGAGAACGGCACCTACACAGAGTGGCCCCAGCTGGGCATCGAAGTACCGGGCTGCCGCGATCAGGAAATCATCCGGGTGTCCCGTCAGAACAACTCAGGAACGTTTGCCTACTTCCGGGATGCGGTACTCGGTCAAGGCGACTTCAAGCTGGGATCCCGCGACATGCATGGCTCCAAGGACGTTGTCGATCTCGTCCACTCAACCGCCTGTGCCATCGGCTACAGTGGTCTGGCCTATGCGTCCGACGAGGTCAAGATGCCCTGCATCACGAACGGCGAGGCCTGTGTGGCGCCGAGCGTTCCCACGGCCATGGATGGCTCCTACCCCATCGCCCGCCCTCTCTACATGTACACGAATGGAGAGCCAACCGGGCAGGTAAAGGAGTATCTTGACTGGATCATGAGCGACGAGGGTCAGTGCATCATCCTGGACAAGGGATATGCTCCAGCCCGCGACGTCACCTGCCAGGCCCCTAGCGCCTGATTGCGGAATCACCGCCCAATCCCTAACGCGAGATGAGCTACTACGAACAACGGCTTTCGGAAGACACTGACCAGTTGATGGTTGAGGTCTCCCGTCTGGCCGACATGGTGGACAAGGGACTCGAAGATGCGGTTCGCGCCCTTCGAACACTCGACGCGGACCTGGCCTACGCCACCATCCTTCGGGATGGGCCGATCAATCGGCTCACTGAACGGATCGAGGCTGACAGCCACCGCTTCATTGCCAAGCATCTACCATCCGGTGCCCACCTCAGATTCGTGAGTTCAACCATGCGGATCGGGGTTCTCCTTGAGCGCATGGGCGACTACGCGGTGACCATCTCAAGACATGTCCCTCAGATGGAAACGCCGCTCTCGGGAGCGTTCGAGCGCGAAGTGAGTTCCATGGCCCAAGATGCGCTGCAGATGTTTCGGCAAGCCATGGAAGCATTCCGGACGCGCGATGAGTCGCTAGCGAGGGGCACGATGGGCTTTGCCCAGCAGGTGGACCGTGACTACGTCAACGCCCTCTCGATGCTTCGCGAACAGAATCCTGATCGGGTCAGCGTCGAAGATCTCTTCTCCAGGCTGGTCATCATTCGCCAGTTGGAGCGCGTGTCCGATCAGGCGAAGAATCTCTGCGAGGAGACCGTATTCGCCTTGACCGGAGAGACCAAGCAGCGCAAGCCCGTGAGGATTCTTCTGGTGGACCAGAGGGACGACGGTCTTGGTCACTTTGTCGCCGCGTTTGCCCAGAAGCAGTACGCCGACAAGGTGTCGATCACGACGGCGGGCGTCACACCCGCCAATGAACTGGATGCGGATGCATTGGCATTCCTCCTTGAGGATGGTCACGAGGTCAAAACGCGTAAGCCCAAGGGCCTCGCGGACTTGGCTGATCCCATTGCCAGTTTCAAAGCGGTCGTAGGGCTCGACACCGACTCGCTCGACAAGGTCGGCCGACTGCCTTTCCAGACGGTTGGCGTGAGGTGGGAGGTCTCCGACCCGTCGGATCTGGAGCGATCCGCGCAGGAGCTGTCCTCCCAGTTGGGAGACCTTGTTGACCTGCTGAGGGGCCGATGAGTAAGACGAATCGTCCGGCCCTGGCAGCTCCGGAAGACCGGCTTGATCTGGCGTGGGTTGCGGATCGCGCGGTCCGTGCCCTGATGTTTCTCGGTGGCATATCGGCGATCATCTTCATCCTGGGGATCTTTGTCTTCATCATGCGCGAAGGGTTGACCTTCGTCTTTGATCGGTTCGACTTCCTGGAGTTCTTCGCGACCATCCGCTGGGCACCTACCTCGACGAGTAACCCCACGTACGGTGCGCTGGCATTGATCGTGGGTACGGCCAGCGTCACCGGAGTCGCCATGCTGGTGGCCATCCCGTTCTCGCTGGGCGCGGCCATCTACATCGCCGAGTTCGCCACAGGAAAGACGCGAGAGACCCTGAAGGTGCTGGTCGAGATGCTGGCTGCCATCCCGTCGGTGGTCTGGGGCTTTATCGGCCTGACCATCATGAATGGGCTGATCATCGACATGTTTGACGTCCCCATCGGCCTCAACGTGCTGAATGCGGGCGTCATCCTGGGCTTGATGGCGGCACCAATCATGACCACCATCGCCGAGGATGCCCTCAAGGCGGTCCCGGACAAGTTCAGGGAGGCTGCCGAGGCGATGGGCGCCACGAAGTGGCAAATGATTCGCCAGGTGATCCTCCCGGCAGCTCGAAATGGCCTGGTCTCAGCAGTGTTGCTGGGTGTTGGACGTGGTTTTGGTGAGACGATGGCAGTCCTGATGGCTTCGGGCCACGCCGTCAACATCCCGGACTCCGTCTTCGATTCAGTTCGTGCCCTGACGGCGACCATTGCCGCCGAGCTCGGCGAAACGGCTGTCGGATCTGAGCACTACGGCGCCCTTTTCGCGCTCGGCCTGTTCCTGTTCCTGGTGACCTTTGCCATCAACCTTACCGCTGACCTGGTGGTCCGCGGCATCCGTAACAAGTAGATGTTTCAGGCCACATCCCTAAACGAGCGAAACGACCAGGTCCAGCGGCGTTACCGGCTGATGTTCCTGGCTATGACGCTGCTGCTGGTGCTCCCCGTACTGATCATCCTGACGCTTCTTGTCGTCCGGGGTGCACCGGCCATCTCGATGGAATTCCTGCTGGCCTATCCCAAGAGCGGGATGACGGCAGGCGGCATCTTCCCGGCTCTCCTC
>JABDJZ010000305.1 GCA_013003255.1 Rhodothermales bacterium | reverse complement strand
GCCATGCGGGGTGTGCCTTCCACCACGCCACCGAGAATGGATACGCGCTCGGCGGTCATGTCCACGGGTTCGTCCAGCGATGCAGCGGCATCGTCGTAGGCCAGGTGCAACTGGCGAAAGTGGGGTCCACGCACATTCCAGTGCATTTGCTTGGCCAGGCCCCGGAGCACGATCAGGTCAGCGACCCGCTTGTTGAGCAGATCAATCATCTGCCCGCGCGTTTCGTCCGACAGACCGTTCCGAGTTTCGAATCTTGTTGTTGTCTGGGTCTCCATAATCTAGGATCTCGTTCTCTTGTCAAATATGTTGTTGCAACAAGTAATAACGGGATTTGTTCCGCTCCGGTGGGTTATCTAGGGGCCACTGCCGACCAAATTCTCCTCACCGGACATGGACCAAACCACGAATGTGACCTCGCGTAGAACCTTCCTGAAGAGTGGAGCCCTCGGCCTGGGAGCGTTGGCCGTGCGCCCGCTAGCGGCAGGTCCCCGACACCCGCTTCGCATCCTCATTCTGGGGGGCACAAGTTTCATCGGTCCATTCCAGGTGCAGTACGCGCTGGACAGGGGACATACAGTGACGCTGTTCAACCGGGGGCGTACCAACACCCACCTGTTTCCCGGCGTAGAGCGTCTGGTCGGCGACCGAAACGGGGACCTGACCTCCCTTGCCGGACGAACCTGGGACGTGGTGCTGGACAACTCGGCATCGAACCCGGATTGGGTGCGGATGAGTGCGGCGGCCCTCAAGGGCTCTGTCGGGCGGTACTTCTACGTCTCGTCCCGATCGGCGTACGCGGATACGAGTGCCATCCCGATGCACGCGGGTCATCCTACGCACACATTTGAGACCGCCGGAGCGGACCAGAGCACGCCGGCGGCAGAGTTGCCTTATGGGTTGCGGAAGGCCATGTCAGAGCGTGAGGCGATGGAGGCTTTTCCCGAGGGCCACGTGATCCTCCGACCCGGACTCATCATCGGTCCCCGGGACAACACGGACCGGTTCACCTATTGGCCCGTCCGGATTCACCGAGGCGGCGAGGTTCTGGCACCCGGATCTCCGGACCACACCGTCCAGATCATTGATGCGAGGGACTTCTCCGAGTGGATGATCCGACTGGCCGAGAACGGGAATACCGGCGTCTTCAACGCCGTCGGCCCAGCCAATCCGAGGCCGATGGCAGAACTGCTCTATGGCATCCGTGCCGTGACCACGGCCGAGACCACCTTTACCTGGGTCGACACCGATTTCCTCACTGCCAACGGAGCGCGGCCGTATTCGGACCTGCCGGTATGGATGCCGCCGCTTCCCGGTCGCGAGGGCTTCGCCCGCTTTGATCTCACGCCGGAGATCGAGGCCGGCCTGACCTACCGGTCCCTGGCCGAGACAACCCGCGATACGCTGGAATACCACTTCTCGCGGACCCGGGAGCGACAGGCCGCGCTCAGGGCTGGGATGGCCCCCGAGATGGAAAGAGAGCTGCTGGCCAAGTGGCACGCGCGGGGGTAGGGCGGGCATTCGCGGCCGCGCGGTGCGTAGCGATGGTAGGCAGGGCAGCGACCCAGTGATGGCCCGAATTCGCGGCCGCGCGCGCCGATTCCTATCCTGTGGGCTCAACCTTTCGCCCCCTGATTGATGCGTGTCCTACTCGCTGCCCTGGTCCTGAGTCTGTCCGTCCCGGCCGTCGCGCAGACGGTTGCAGAGAATGACTCCTCCGCTACCGCGGCCCGCAAGGCCAACGAGCTGCCACTGATCCCGACCCGGACGCTCAGCTACACGGCCACGGAGGGGACGTGGATCTCGCTGGACGTGTCGCCCGATGGAGAGACCATCGTCTTTGAGCTTCTGGGCGATCTCTACACTATCCCGGTCGCCGGAGGAGAAGCCACCCGGATCACGCACGGGCTGGCCTATGACATGCAGCCGCGCTACTCCCCGGACGGGTCGAAGATCGTCTTCGTGAGTGACCGGAACGGCTCCGAGAACCTGTGGACCGCCAACGCGGACGGGTCCGACCCGGAAGCACGGACGAAAGGGGAGAAGCAGTCCTACCTCTCGCCCATCTGGACGCCGGATGGGGACTACATCATCTCCGGTAAGGGGAGCCAGTTGCACCTGTATCACGTCGATGGTGGCTCCGGCGTCCAATTGACGGGGCACGAATCCAATGCGCCCGCCCACCACGGACCGGCGTTTGGACCGGATCCCAGCGTGGTCTGGGTAAATGTCCGTGGTCGTCTTCCCAGCGGGCTGGAAGTGCCCGGCATCTCCGCGGACGGCCGCGATGCCCACGCCCACACCGTTCCTCCGCAGAGCTCCTCCCGGCGCGTCGGGACCTACCAGATCGGCGAACTGGATCGCTCTACCGGCAAGGTCCGGATCCGTACGCACGAGCACGAAGGGGCCTTTCGTCCCATGCCGAGCCCGGATGGGAAGTACCTGGTGTACGCCACGCGTCATGATGCGCGCTCTGCCCTGAAGATCCTGGACCTCCAGACCCGGGACGAGCGCTGGCTTGTCATGGACGTTCAGCGGGATGACTCGCAGGGCGGTGGCCTTCGGGACCGCGATGTCTACCCGGGGTCTGCATTCCTGCCCGATGGGTCAGCCTTGATCACGAGCTTCTCGGGGAAGATCTGGCGAGTGTCCATTCCCGACGGCGCGCTGACAGAGATCCCCTTCTCGGCCCCGATGGAGTTGGAGATGGGACCGCTGGCCAAGTTTGACTACCCGATCAACGACTCCACGCTGACCGTGAATCAAGTCCGGGGCGCGAGGCCGAGCCCGGATGGTTCGCGCCTGGTCTTTGCCGCATTGGACCGCCTGTGGATGGCCCCACTCCCGGCATCAGGACCGAACGACTCGACGCACGCCGTCATCGCGGACGCCCGGCGCCTCACGGATGCGGATCACGTAGAGCATGCACCCGTGTGGAGTCCGGACGGTCGCTATGTGGCCTGGGTCACGTGGGACGATGCGGAGGGTGGCCACATCTATCGCCTTCGGGCTGATGGTCGGGGAGAGCCAGAGCGGCTTACTCCTACCGCCGCGTTTTTCGACAAGCTGGCGTACTCGAAAGACGGGTCGCGACTGGTGGCCATGCGCGGTTCGCGAATGCATCGTACCCGGATGCTGGAGGATTTCGGGGGGCATCATCCCTCGTCGGAAATGGAGTTCGTGTGGCTGCCGGCCGACGGCGGGGAGCCGACGCGCATTGCCTGGACGGGCTCGAGTTCGACACAGCAGGGGCGAAACGCCCCGCACATCGGCCCCGATCCGGACAGACTGTACGTGTGGGATGGATCTGATGGGCTCGTCTCCCTTCGATTCGACGGCAGTGACATTCGGCCTGTGGTGAAGGTGACCGGGCCATCCAACGGCAGTTCGCGCGGAGGCTCCCTGACGCCGGACGAAGTGGTGCTGTCACCGGACGGATCCCGCGCGCTGGTCCGGGTAGCCCGCAACGTTTACGCCATCACCGTTCCTCCGATGGGCGCGCCGGCACCAACCGTCTCCGTAAACAGCTCCTCCGCCGTGCCGACCTGGCGACTGACGGACATCGGAGGCGACTTCGTGGGTTGGGCTGACGAGGGCCAAACGGCGTACTACGCTATCGGTCGCAGCTTCTTCCGCTATGACCTGGAGGAAGCTGAGGCGATGCGGAAGGCGAAGGCCGAGGCCGCCAAAGAGAAAGACGAGGCCGACGGTGAGGATCCCGGCGAGGGCGGGAGCCCCGGTGACGACGCGGATGAGATGTCCGGCGAGGCGGCTGACTCCACCGCCGCCGAATCGCCCGAACTCCCCGACTACGAACCGGTCCGCGTGGACGTGGAGATCACAGTCGACAAGGACCGC
>JABDJZ010000302.1 GCA_013003255.1 Rhodothermales bacterium | reverse complement strand
CCGCGGCCCCTCATCTTCCTGCTGCTGGCAGCCATCGTCGCCGGATGCGCCTCCGAAACCGATACACGGGACCCGGAAGACGTGTCCCGGCCGGAACCGGACCCGCCGACCCAAGCGCAGCTGGATGCACGGTCCCAGTACCTTTCCGGGGAGCAGTTGGAAGTAGTGGCGGCGTTTGAAGCACGGTTCCACGCCATCGATTCCCAGGAGGCCCTGGCCGATGTCTTTGAACAGGCAACCGTCCTGGGCGATTCGGTTCTGCCCCCGGACAACGCGGTTGATTTCGAGGTAATGGAGCAATTTCAGTCCTTCCCGGGCGCTGACCTGGGCATCGCCGGACTGGAGGCCTCCTGCGTGGCCGAATGCACCGTCTCCGTCTTCGCTCCCGATCTGGAAGCGTGGCGCAACGCAGCCGCCTTCACGGCCGGCGACGAGGACGATGCCTTCATCGAACTCGTTGCCGACAACTATGGCTATCCGTTCTTTTCCGACGGAAGGGTCACCGGCTGGGGCAGCTATTTCGAGCGAACCTGGGACTACGGCGGATACAGCCTGCTGGGCTCGGGCACGCATCGTGACCTGCTTGGTCGCATCGATTCGCTCAGCGCCGGCAGCAATCACTTCGACGGGTACCTGTCCGAAATGCGCAACGCTCTGATGGACGATGCCGCCGGGTGGCGGGGTTGCTACGGCGCCGATACCCCGGAGGTGGAAACCGAGCTGCGCGACATGCTGGAATTGACCTCACTCACCCCCGAGGACCGGAACGCCATCAACGCCCGACTCGCCGCCCTGGCCGCGGGAGACGCAGCGGTGGAAACCGGCTGCCGGGACCTCGCCTGCTCCTGCTCTTCAGGCTGAATGAGTCGGGACGTAGAGTGAGCCGCCATTGCTCGCGCCTGCGGGGCGGACGTTGACCAGACGGTTCCATGGCATTCAAAACAGGACGGTGTTACCCGGGCGGTGCCCTCGAAGATTACCTGCCCACCTCGCAGGTCTGACTTGTGGCAGTCGCTGGCTGAACAGCCGGAGGATGCGGAAAACGGCGTCGAGAACCCTGGCTTGTGGAAATTGCCCCCCTTGCTGACTGTGTGGTCAGCGGGGACGCCGGGACCCGGCTCCGTGGGGCCGGAGCCGGAACAGCCGGCCAGCAGGATCAGGGAAAACAGGCCGGCAAACAGCGACTTCATGCGTTCGGAGTTGGGTTCAGTTCTTCGGTTCAACCCGCCACCACCACTGCTCGGGCAGGGCTCGTTGGCGCGGCCAAACTTCATTCAGCGTGGCCGACTCGTATAGCCTGCCGTTCTTCATAACGAACCGGATGCTCGTTGTGTTGTGTAGATCCTCCAGCGGATTCTCGTCCAGAATGAGCAGGTCCGCCAGCTTGCCGGGCTCGAGGGATCCCAGGTCTTGATCCAGACCGATGGCGTCAGCCGAGTGAATCGTGGCAGCGCGGAGGGCATCCAGCGGAGCCATGCCTCCGGACGCCATCATCCACAGTTCCCAGTGCGTACCGAGGCCCTGCACTTCGCCATGTGAGCCCAGTCCCACGCGCCCCCCGGCCTCGACCACCTTGGTCAACTGTCTGGCGTGAAGGAAGTGGACGTACTGGTCATCCCGGTACCAGGTGGTCGATTTCCACTTGTCCAGTTCGTCGTGCGGGGTGAAGCGCTTGAGACGCGGATCCTCATCCACGTTGACGTTCGTCAGGTAGTAGTTGAGGCCGCTCGGGCCTCCATAGGCCACTACCAGCGTCGGCGTGTAGGCCAATCCGGATTCCGTGGTCAGCCGAACCACGTCATCGTAGAACGGACTGATGGGCAGCGTGTGCTCCAGCCCTGCATACCCGTCCTGCATCAGGGTCAGGTTCATCGTGAAGTTGGAGCCTCCCTCCGTCGTGGGCGTCAGGCCCAACTCGTTGGCCGCCATGATCACCCACTGCCTCACCTTCCGATCGCCGGCCATGTACTGCTTGATGGTCAGCGTATTGAAGTGGTCGGCGTAGCGCCGTAGGACATTGCGCGCGTCCTCCAGGCTCTTGATGTTGTCACTGGAAAAGACGCCCGGGCCCGTGGAGTAGATGCGGGGACCCAGAATGTCTCCGGTTTCGACGAGATCAGAGTAGGTCACCACGTCCTCCGAGCTGGTCTGCGGATCGCGCTGCGTGGTCACGCCGTAGGCTAGTTGAGCCAGGAACTGGGACACCTGGCGGCGATGGACCCCCCAGGCCACCCACGTGTGGGCGTGGATGTCGACGAGCCCCGGCATGATGGTCTTTCCGCTGACGTCGATCTCCTC
>JABDJZ010000279.1 GCA_013003255.1 Rhodothermales bacterium | reverse complement strand
CTGTAAGCGGGTTCACGCCGGGCATCATGGGCATCCTTGACCTGACCACAGGTGCCATCGCCTCCCTGCCGGATGATCTGGCCGACATCGAACCCCTGAAGCAGACAACAACACAGACCATTGAGGTCGGCTACAAGGGGTTCCTGGCCAACAAACTGGCGTTCACGGTGGATGCCTACTACACGCAGAAAGAGAACTTTGTGGGGCCTCTCCTTCTGGAGACCCCGCTGGTCATCGCCCCGAATCTGGGACCTGACCTGACCGTGGCACTGGCTGCAGGCATTGAGGCCAACCCGACGCTGGCCGGTGCTCTCGGCGCCTTCGGGCTCTCGCCTGCCGCAGTGGCCGGCCTGGTGGTTGCGCTGGCCGAGCCTGACTTCCCGTCCGCCGTGGGCATCGTTCAGCCCGCAGAGAACAACCCAGGACCAGGAACGGCACCCGAGCTCATGCTCAGCTACCGCAACTTCGGAAAGCTCAGCTACGCCGGCGTGGATGTCTCGTTTGACTACTTCCACAATGACAAGCTGTCCTTCTTCGGCAACTTCTCCTGGGTGTCCGACGGGTTCTTCGACAACACGGAGTTGGAGGAGGACAACGAGGACCTGGCACTTGCCCTGAACGCCCCGACCCAGAAGGGCCGGCTCGGTGCGAAGTACCGCTCCGATTCCGGGCTTTCGGCTAACGCCTCGGTCCGTTTCACGGAGGGTTTCCCGATTCGCTCAGGTCCCTACGTAGGCGACCTTCCGTCCTACACGATGGTGGACGTCGGACTCAGCTATGACCTGAATGAGAGCGTGCCGGGCCTGACCATCGGCGTCGGCGTCAACAACGCACTCAACGAGGAGCACCGCGAGTTCATCGGTGCGCCGCTGCTGGGCCGGATGGCCATCGGCCGCCTGACCTACTCATTCTAGGCCCTTCGGCCTGTTTACAGAAAGCCCCGGTGCGCCCGTCGTGCCGGGGCTTTTCTGTGTAATTGACCCGTTTGCGCGAGCCGCTCATCGACGCACAGGCCCATTTGCCCAATATTCAATCCCTCACGTTGATCGCGTATCGATGGCCGCGTAGCTTCATGATTGCCTTTTTCGGCCCATTCCGACGGGCCAGAATGGCGGTTCGGTCAGACCTCCGTGTCTGTTGAACCGGCGCGAATCACCCGCTCCACAGCCCACCCACCATGCTTTCGGATTTCCTTCCCCTGCTGCTGATGCTGCTCATCGCCACCGGGTTGGCCATGACGCTGCTGAAAGCGGCCGAACTTCTGGGCCCCCGGCGGCCGAACCGCATCAAGCAGAAGGCCTACGAGAGCGGCATGGATCCCATTGGGACCGCGCGCGAGCGGTACTCGGTGAAGTTCTACCTGGTGGCCATGATCTTCATCGTTTTCGATGTTGAAGTGGTCTTTCTGTATCCCTGGGCGGCCAGCTTCGATGAATTCATGGCGGCAGGACAGGCGCTACCGGTCCTGGGCATTGTCTTCTTCTTTATTGCCATCCTGGCCATCGGCCTCCTGTACGACATCAAGAAGGGCGGCCTCGAGTTTGACTGAGGCCTGAACTTCCCACACGCCGGCCGCCGGCCGGACAAACCACCCCATCATGTCCGACGACATTCTTGGAGGAGAAGGATTCCTGACGACGCGGGTCGACGCGGTCGTGAACTGGGCCCGCTCCAACTCGCTGATGCCCATGCCCATGGGCCTTGCGTGTTGCGCCATCGAAATGATGGCCTTCGCGGCACCCAAGTACGATGTGGCTCGATTCGGTTCGGAGGCCATGCGCTTCTCACCCCGCCAGGCTGACCTCATGATTGTGGCCGGTTGGGTGTCCTACAAGATGGCCCACGCCGTCCGCCGCGTCTGGGACCAGATGGCCGACCCCAAGTGGTGCATCGCAATGGGCGCCTGCGCGTCCACCGGCGGCATGCACCGTTGCTACGGTGTTGTACAGGGCTGTGATAACTTCCTGCCTGTTGACGTATACATCCCGGGTTGCCCGCCCCGCCCCGAGGCGGTGATCCACGCGCTCATGGACATCCAGGAGAAAGTGCGTAATCAGCATTCGGTGGCCACGGACGCGCACGAGGGCAAAGGAGCGGCTGAGCCCATGCCGCTGCGCCCGCGCATCCTCACCCCGTCGGGTGACAGCTCCATCACCCCCGCGCGACTCTACGGAACGGAGGAAGGCTGATGTCAAAACTGGAATTCCACTTTACCCCGGTTGACGAGCCCTCCGAGGCCGAGGCCACGCAGAACCCGCACGCCAAGGACACCACCTTCAACCCAGAGGTGGTTCAGGCGCTGCAGACGGAATTCGGCGAGGACGTCAAGGAGGTCTTTCTGTACGCCAATGAGCACACGGTCTACGTGAGTAAGGACCGTATCGTGGACGTCTGCCGCTTCCTCAAGGAGGAGCAGGGCTTCACGTACCTGGTGGATCTCGGCGGCATTGATCGGTTCACGGATGAAGACCGCTATGAGGTTTTCTACAACCTGGTGAACATCAAGACCAGCAAGCGACTCCGACTGAAGACCCGGATTGATGAGGAGTCCGGCTCCCTGCCCTCCGTCACCGGCGTGTTTCGTGCAGCCGGCTGGAACGAGCGGGAGGCCTTCGACATGTTCGGCCTTCACTTTGAGGGTCATCAGGACCTCCGGCGCATGTACATGCCCGAGGACTTTGAATACCACCCGCTCCGCAAGGAATTCCCGCTGCTGGGTGTGCCTGGATCGCTGCCGCTGCCGCCCCAGACGCCCGAAGCCGGCCTCACGCTTGATCCCTTTGCCGCCGCGCACGGATCCAAGCCCATCAAGAGCTACGAAGAAGCCGCCTCGGAAGAATGAGCGTCATTACGGAAGAGCCCCGCGAAGAGACCCTGAGCTTCTGGCCGCGCCACAACGAGGCCATCTACAAGCGACTCGAGTCCAAGCACTCCTGGCTTGAAGAGAAGGGCATCGCGCGCGAAAAGGAAGCGGATCCCCTTGAGCACGAGATGACGCTCAACATCGGGCCTCAGCACCCTGCCACGCACGGTGTGCTGCGCTGTGCGGTGAAGCTTGATGGCGAGACCATCGACAAGTGCGTCATCGACATCGGGTACCTGCACCGGGGTCTGGAAAAGGTCGCTGAGAACAAGACCTATCAGGAGTTCATGCCCTATACGGATCGCATGGACTACCTCAGCCCGTATTCGAACAACGTGGCCTGGTGCCTGGCTGTAGAGAAACTGGCGGGTATCGAGTGCCCGGAGCGGGCGCAGTGGATTCGCATGATGATGTGCGAACTCGCACGCATCTCCGCTCACCTTCTCTGGATGGGCGTGGGCCTCATGGACGCCGGAGCGGTCTCAGTCTTCCTCTGGTGCTTCAAGTACCGCGAGGACCTCTACTCCATTTTCGATGAGATTGCCGGCCAGCGTCTGACGGTCTCCCACAGCCGCATCGGCGGCGTGGCATCCGAGCCCTCTGAAGAGGGTATCGCGATGATCAAGGCATTCGCGGACAGCTTCCCCGAAGCCGTAGCGGGCTGGAAGAAGCTGCTCAACCGCAATCGCATCTGGGTGGACCGCAACGTCGGAGTCGGCGTGTTGACCGCCGACGAGGTGATTGAGTTTGGAATGACCGGCCCGAACCTGCGTGGCTCCGGTATCCCATATGATGTGCGTCGCTTCGAGCCGTACCTGAAGTATGACGATGTGGACTTCATCATCCCGATGCGTGAGGAGGGCGATTCGCTTGCCCGGTACCTCATCCGCCTCGAGGAGATGGAGGAGTCCGTCAAGATCATCAAGCAGTGCCTGGCCAAGCTCCCGTCAGTCCGCGGTCCCATCCGCGTGGACGATGCCAAGAAGGGCTATCCGTCCAAGGACGAGGTCTACTACTCCATGGAGGGCCTCATCCACGACTTCATGTACACGGACACGGGTGTTTGCCCACCGAAGGGAGTCTGGTCCTATCACGCCATCGAGGCTCCCAAAGGCGAGTTGGGCTTTTACCTGCAGTCTGACGGAACCGGGCAGCCCTACCGCGCCCGGATGAACACCCCAAGCTTTACCAACCTCCAGGCACTCGAGCCAATGATGGAGGGCGCCCCAATGGGCGACATGGTGATCCTTATCGGAACGATTGACCCGGTACTGGGCGAATCTGACAAGTAGCAATGGCTGACTTCATCAAGAACCCGGTTGTCGAGCTTCCCGAGCGGAACCCCGCTCCGGCCGTTCCCGCATCTGAACTGCACTTTACCGAGGCCGAGAAGGCGCGGATAGCTGAGTACGTCAAGAGCTATCCGACGGCAGACGGTGCGATCATGCGCGCCCTCTGGCTGGCGCAGGAAAAATTCAGCTTCCTCCCACCGGAGGTGATCAAGCTGACGGCCGAGGAAGTGGGGATTCCCTATGCGCAGGCATACGGTGTAGCCACGTTTTACACGCAGTACTACAAGAAGAAGATGGGCACGCACGTCCTTGACGTGTGCACCTGCTTCTCCTGCCAGGTCTGCGGCGGCTATGACATGCTCCACTACCTGGAGAACAAGCTGGGCATCCACAAGGGGGAGACCACCGAGGACGGCCAGTTCACCATCCAGGAAGTCGAATGCCTGGGTGCATGCGGGTCAGCCCCGATGCTCCAGGTGACCAACGGGCCGTACGTGCACAACCTGACCACGGACAAGGTCGATGCACTCATCGACGCGCTCCGTGAGGGCAAGTCGTGGCCTTTCGAGTCCGTGACCCTGCCGCAGGATGAGGATGAGATGGGCGGCAATCGCCGCACCGACGTCTCGGCCACGGAGACCTACCAGACGCCCCCGGTTTCGGAGACCATCCGGTAGTGGAGCGCCGTCGCTCCGATATGACCCACAACGTCGAGCGGCGTGCCGGTGAGACCTCCTCGGGGACACCGCCTGCCGGCCCGGCAGAGCTGCGCGAGCCCTTTCGCAAGGTTCGAGCGGACATCTCGCAGATCGGGCAGGACAGAAAGGCTGACAGCGGACTGACCAAGCGCGAGCGCAAGGTCAAGGACCTGTTGCTCCGGGAGCTGAAGAAGGGATCCGATACCAAACTCCTGACCTGGGCCGAGATCCAGAACCTGGAGAAGACGCTCAACGTCGAGTGGATCGATGAGCAGATTGCGAGTGCTGAGAAACAGCTGAAGATTGTGCCCTGGGCCACGGTAGGCTACGCACTGCTGGTGCTGTTTCAGTTCTTTCAGGGACTGAAAGACGCCATGGAGAGCCCGTCTCTTGTCTGGAATCTCGTCGCAGTTCTGGCGCTTGTCGTGATATTCGGAACCGCCGTGGCGGCCCCCCTTCTCCACCGGCGCAGCGTCAGGCGGAAGATCTTTATTTACGAGGCCCTGCGGGAGCTTGCCGGCCCCGACGAAGCAGGTATTACCCTTGACCGGGCGGTGCGCGATGCCGACGACCTCATCGCACGAATTGTGGACATGGAACTGGCCGCAGAGGCCGAGAAACCAGCGAAATCCATCGGACGCGTCCGACTTTGACTATGGAACCCAAGACTGGAAAGGCCGGAGACTGGCGCAACTACGAGCGCGTG
>JABDJZ010000198.1 GCA_013003255.1 Rhodothermales bacterium | reverse complement strand
CATGACGGCCACGGCCACCACCTGGATCCGCAGGACATGCGGACGATGGGCGGCCTGAAGCGCTTCATGCCCACCACGCGGTGGACGTTCCTGGTCTCGACGCTGGCCATCGCGGGATTCCCGCTGCTGGCTGGGTTCTTTTCCAAGGATGAGATCCTGTTCAAGGCATTTGAGGCCGGATTCAACGGTGTCCCGACGGCCTGGTTTGCCTGGGGCATTGGCCTGGTCACGGCACTGCTCACGGCCATCTACATGATGCGCGCGTACATCCTGACGTTTGAAGGTGAGCCACGCTGGCCGCACGCCGACACCATCAAGCCGCACGAGAGTCCTTGGACCATGACCCTGCCGCTGCAGGTATTGGGCGTACTCTCGCTCATCGCCGGCTTCCTGGGCATACCAGCCGTCATCAAGCATGGAGACTGGAACTGGATCCACCACTACCTGGGAGCAGACTACGGCGGCCCGGTCGCAGAGGCCCACTTTGAGGGCCACGTTGGTCTGGCTGGAGAGTGGGCGCTGATCGCACTCGGCGCCTCCATTGCTGTAGTCGGCCTCTTCCTCGCCCGCAAGTGGTACCTCGCCGAAGGCCCCGCCTTCGACGCCAAGGTCGAGTCCCGATTCGGCGGCCTCTACCGCTGGTGGCAAGGCAAGTACTTCGTGGACGAGGCCTACGATCGCGCCGTGGTGCGCCCGGTGGTTGGTGGGGCCGAAAAGGCCTTCGCACCCTTCGACAAGTACTTCGTCGACGGCCTGGTGAATCTCGTGGGCTACCTGACGCGGGGCGTCAGCTACCTCCTTCGCTATATCCAGAACGGCGTCGTGCAGTCGTACGCCGTCGCCATCGTGTTCGGTGTTCTTCTCGTGGTTGGCCTGATGCTATTCGGCTGATCCCAGTCAGATCTCAATGAGCAACATCACTTCGATCGTCATCTTCCTCCCGCTTGTCGGGGCGATCCTGACCCTTCTGACACGCGGGAACGCCATCAAGTGGACGGCCCTGGCGGTGACTTCGGTCACCTTCCTGGTGTCGCTCGGCATTCTGGCAGGATTTGACCCGTCCGTCTCCACCGCCACCGCGCCGCAAATGGCGGACATGCTGGATGGCTGGTTCGGAGACCGCCTGGACATCAAGTACTACGTCGGGATTGACGGCCTGAACATCCTTCTAATCCTCCTGACCACGCTCCTCGGCCCCATTGTGGTGCTGTCGTCGTGGAACTACATCGGGAAGAACCACAAGGCCTACTACACCCTCCTCCTGATCCTGCAGACGGGCGTGACCGGCGTCTTTGCCAGCTACGACATCTTCCTGTTCTACATCTTCTTCGAGCTCACCCTGATCCCGATGTACTTCATCATCGGCATCTGGGGCGGAGAGGATCGCGTGTACGCGGCGGTCAAGTTTGTCCTCTACACGCTCGTTGGCTCGCTTCTGATGCTCGTGGCGCTGCTCGCGCTGGGCTACGCAGCAGGCGATGCCGTCAACGGTGGCGTGTTCACCACGGACTGGTTCAAGCTGGTCAGCTACAACATGCCGCTCGAGACGCAGGGCTGGATGTTCCTGCTGTTCGCTCTGGCCTTTGCCATCAAGGTTCCGCTCTTCCCGCTGCACACCTGGCTGCCGGATGCGCACGTTCAGGCACCCACCGGTGGGTCCGTGATCCTGGCAGGAGTCCTGCTGAAGATGGGTACGTACGGGCTGCTCAAGTTCTGCCTTCCGTTCTTCCCCGATGCCGCCAAGGAATACGCGATGATGTTCGCCATTCTGGCCGTGATCGGAATCGTCTACGGCGCCCTGGTCTCGCGCGCCCAGACGGACGCGAAGAAGCTTGTCGCCTACTCCTCTGTCAGTCACCTCGGCTTCGTGGTCCTTGGCATCTTTGCCTTTACCACCGAGGCACTTCAGGGCGCGGTCATCCAGATGATCAACCACGGCATCTCCACCGGCGCTCTCTTCCTCATCGTCGGCATGCTCTACGAGCGCCGTCACACGCGGGAAATGAGTGACTACGGCGGACTGGCCAAGAGCGTCCCTGTCCTGACCTTCTTCATGATCTTCACTGTGCTGGCCTCGGCCGGACTCCCGGGGCTCAACGGCTTTGTGGGTGAGTTCATGATCCTGATGGGCTCGTTCAAGAGCACCGTCATCGGTTCGCCGCTTCTGATTGCCTTTGCCACCACGGGCGTGATTCTCGCCGCGGTATACCTCCTCTGGATGGTCTATCGCATGTTCTGGGGTCCGTTGACCTCCGAAGAGAATACGTCCATGGCGGACCTGAACTTCCGCGAGCTTGCCCTGCTGGCCCCACTCGCCATCCTGATGGTATGGATGGGCTTTGGTCCCAAGCCGTTCCTGGAGCTCAGCGAGCCCGCCACGGCCAACCTGTTGCAGGTCATCGAGGACAAGCAGGCGTACGATCCCGCCGAAGTACCCAGACTGGTGTACGACGGAACGCGATACGTACCTGCCGCTCCGGATCAGCCGCTCGCTCTCCGATAGACAAACCCTTCTGTCGCCCTCATGAGAATGCTTCGTCTGCTGCCCCTATTCGTTCTGGCGCTATGGCTGGCCGCGCCGCCGGCCGTTGCCCAAACCGCCGAGGCAGTCCAGCCCGTTTCGCTGGTCCAGGAAGCTGAACAGGCCGCTACCCCGGTGGAAGCCCAGCCTGCTGGCGACCAGGATGCCGAATCGATGGACGGCGAGCATGCCGGTGACCAGGATGCCGAACACGGCGAGGCGGTCCACGGTGACGAGGAACATGGCGATGACGCCCACGGACCCCTGCCGCCGGTATGGCTGGTTATTCCGTTCGCGGTCATCCTGCTGATGATTGCCACCGGTCCGCTCTTCTATGCGCACCACTGGCACCATCATTACCCGAAATACTCGGTGGCGCTGGGCGTCCTGGTGGCGGCCTACTACGGATTCGTCCTCCATTCCTGGACGCCGGTCATACACGCCATTCAGGAATACGCCTCGTTCATCGCGCTGGTGGCATCCCTCTTCATTGCCGCCAGTGGGATCTACGTGAGCGTGAACGCCAAAGGGCGGGCCACCACCAACGTGGTGCTGCTCTTTCTGGCCTCGGTCATCGCCAACGTGATTGCCACGACCGGCTCGGCCATGCTGTTCATTCGCGCCTACATGCGGCTGAACAAGGGCCGGTTGAAGCCCTACCACATCATCTTCTTCATTTTCCTGGTGGCCAACGTCGGCGGTGCGCTGACGCCTATCGGGGACCCCCCGCTCTTTCTGGGCTTCCTGCGCGGCGTGCCATTCTTCTGGACTGCGGCCCACGTGTGGCACATCTGGCTGTTCGCCACCATCCTGATTCTGATCGTCTTCTTCGTGATCGACAGCCGCAACAAGCTGGAGGCTCCCGAAGCAGATCCGAATCTGCCGCTGATTTCCCTGGAAGGCATCAAGTCCTTCTGGTGGGTCGGCGCCATTATCGCGCTGGTCTTTGTTGATCCCAACGTCTTCGACTGGGTGCCGAACCTGTATGCCATGTACCACATCCCGATCGGCATTCGGGAGGTAGGCATGTTCATCGTGGCATTCCTGGCCTTCAAGACGGCGGACCAGGGAGCCATGGAGAAGAACGAGTTCAACTTTGAGCCCATCCGTGAGGTCGGCTGGCTCTTCCTGGGCATCTTCGCCACGATGCAGCCCGCTCTGCAGCTCATTTCCAACTTTGCGTCCACGAACGCGGACTCCCTGAACGTCGGAACGTTCTACTGGGGCACAGGAGCCCTGTCAGGCATCCTGGACAACGCGCCCACCTACCTGAACTTCCTGGCCGCGGCCATGGGCAAGTTCGGCCTTGACGTGAACTCACCTGCCGCGGTGGTTGAGTTCGCCAACGGCATCGACTCGGCCATCTACCTGCAGGCCATTTCGGTGGCCGCTGTGTTCTTCGGAGCCATGTCGTACATCGGCAATGCGCCCAACTTCATGGTCAAGGCCATCGCCGAATCGAATGGGGTTGAGACCCCGTCGTTCATGGGCTACATCATCCGGTACTCGATCCCGATCCTGCTGCCGATCTACTTCATCATCTACGTGGTCTTCTACAGTGGCTGGTTCTAGTCCATCACGATCTCCGCTTACGCCTCCTGAGGTTCAGGCCGGCCTGTCGGGCCTCGAAGGATGGACCCACGCTGAAGACCGTCTGGAGCGTGAGTTCAAGTTCGGGAGTTTTCGGGAGGCGATGAGCTTCCTGATTCGCGTGGCGTTTGAGGCCGAGGACATGGACCACCACCCGGAAATCAACAATGTGTACGGAACGGTCCGCATTGGCCTGACCACCCATGACGCCGGCAACAAGGTGTCGGCCATGGACCTGGAACTGGCCCGCCGGATCAACCACCTCGCCTGGATTTAGGCGCCAAGAGACATTCGATGGATCTGACCAACGCATACGCATCGCTGCCGGCTGACCTGATGGCCGCTGGACCCATGGTCCTCCTGGCCATTCTGGGCCTGGCTGCTGTTGTCATCGACAGCTTTTCCAACGACAACCCCATCGTCCCTCGACTGGCGGGGTTTGGGCTGGGACTCGCCTTTGTATGGGAAATCACGCGCGTCAATGACCCGGCGGGTACGGCGTTCTACGGGATGATTCGAACAGGCGGGTTCGCCTCGTTCGTCAACCTCATCGTTCTTCTCGGAGCCGGCCTCTCCGTTGAGCTTTCCGGGCCCTACCTGTCGCGCATCAAGCACAAGTTCGGCGAGGTGTACGCCATCGTGCTCTTTGCTACGGTGGGCATGATGATGCTGGGTACGGCCAACAATCTGGTCGCGGTATTCGTCGGGCTGGAGACGATGTCCATCTGCCTGTATATCCTGACCGGGCTCGTCCGGGACAACGAAGGCGGCATCGAAAGCGCCCTCAAGTATTTCCTCCTCGGTGCCTTCTCCACAGGCTTCTTCCTCTACGGCATGGCCCTGATCTATGGGGCGACCGGATCGTTTGACCTCATGGAGATTGCTGCCGCGGTCGCAGCAAATGGGACATCAGTCCTCTTCTGGTCAGGCGTCGGCCTTCTGCTGGTGGGCTTCTTCTTCAAGGTCAGCGCGGTCCCCTTCCACATGTGGACGCCGGACGTGTACCAGGGTGCACCTACCACGCTGACCGGTTTCATGTCCACGGCATCGAAGACCGCCGCCTTCGCCTCCCTGATTCTGGTGCTTTACACGGCCGTTCCTGAAGCCGGTGTCAGCCAGGTGCTGGCCATCGTTGCCTTGATCACCATGGTGCTCGGCAACATCCTGGCCATTGCCCAGAGCAACGTCAAGCGGATGCTGGCCTACTCCTCCGTGGCGCACGCCGGGTATGTCCTGGTCGGGCTCGCGGCCGGCTCGGCTGCCGGATACTCCGGGGCCCTGTACTACATGCTGATCTACACGCTGATGAACATTGGCGCGTTCGGCGTGATAGCACTTCTGGAGTGGGACGAGAAGGAAGGACGCGAGCAGACGCTGGACTCCCTGGCCGGTGTGGGCTACCGCAAGCCACTCCTCGGTTGGACCATGGTCATCTTCATGTTCAGCCTCAGCGGTTTCCCGCCCTTCGGTGGATTCATGGGCAAGGTGGCTGTATTTGCCCCGGCCATTGACTCCGGGCTGATCTGGCTGGCCATCTGTGGTGTGCTGGCAAGCGCTATTTCGGCCTACTACTACCTCCGGGTTCTGGTGGTCTTCTTCATGAAGACGGAAGAGGATGTCCGGGTGCCGGTGTCCGACAGCGCATTCCC
>JABDJZ010000196.1 GCA_013003255.1 Rhodothermales bacterium | reverse complement strand
GGGTTCACCCAACGGGAGGCGCCTGAGATGTCCCTCGGTTCGCCCAGCCAAGAGGTCTCCAGCCTCGACGAACGTGGCCGAGTTCGAGCAGATTCAGAGTCGTTTGCGACCAGATACGCCGTTGCTCGTGTACGCGTGGCGGGGGCGGGACGTCACGTTCACCGCGGCGGATTTCTATCGCTGGGTGCCCGAGATCGCCTACGATGAGGTGCGGGATGCGCCCGCTGCCGCCGTGGGTCGAGCGCTTCGCAATGAAGTTCTTGGACAACTGGGCGCTGACGCTGGCCTGGATGACGACCCGTACGCGATCGAGGCCATCGATTTTGGGGCGGATCGCTACCTGGCCAATCGGATGAAGGACCATCTGCGTGATCGCGGCGGAGTGGAGCCCACCGATGCGGAGGTGCAAGAGGCATTTGACCGCCTTGGCTACGGGCGCATCCTGGAGGCCACCGGAGACTGGTGGGTGATTCCGTTTGCGGACTATTCCGAGGCCAGTGCGGCCCTCGCGACGATTGAGGACGGACGTGCGCCGGAGTCCTTCCCCAACTACACGTTCGTCGAGGCTGGAGACCTCTTGGCTGGGCGAACCGAGGGACATCTCAGGCGCCTCCCGTTGGGTGAACCCATGGTGGTCTGTCTGGCGGACGGCTCCTGTGTTGTGGCCGAGGTTCGCGAGCGACACATAACACGACGGACACTTGAAGAAGCGCGATCAGAGATCGAATCGGTACTTCGAAGGGTTCTTCCGGAAGAGCAACTCACGGACAGCCTGAGGGCCGCCGTGCGGATTCGCGTGGATGAGGACCTGTTTGATCGCAACCTTCGGCCGCGATGACCGGGCCCGGCGAACAACCGACGAGGTCCAAGCGGAACGCCTTTCTGGTGGGGATGTGGCTCCTACCGGTCGTCCTATTGGCCGTAGTAGAACTGGGGCTTCGTCTGGCCGGTGCCTTTGACGTCGAGCCTTTGTTTGTCCCTGTCGAAGGGGCTGAGGGTTACCTGACTCCTAACCCTAATGTGGGCCACCGCTACTTCACCGGTCCCGTCGTCCCCGGGCCGCCCCACGACGCGTTCCGGGCGGCGAAGCCCGAGCGCGAGTTCCGCCTGGTGGTGCAGGGAGGGAGTTCCGCAGCCGGTTTCCCATACGGCCGGACGGGCACATTCCCCCGCATGCTGGAGCAACGGTTGACGCGGACGTTTCCCGATCGCCGCGTCGAGGTCATCAATACCGGAATCGATGCGGTCAGCTCCTGGACATTGGTGGACCTGGCCGATGACATCCGGGAGATTGAACCTGACGCGGTCCTCGTGTATGCCGGGCATAACGAGTTCTTCGGCGTGTTTGGAGCCGCCTCCACGCAGGGCAGGGTTGCGACCCGACTCTACCTCACCCTGAAACGGTTTCGAATTGTGGGGGCTTTGTCAAGCCTGTGGGCCGGGATGCGGGCCGAAGGGGCTACGACGAGCCCGGACCAATCTTTAATGGGGGTCCTGGCGGCGGGGCAGCGCGTCCGCTTTGGGTCCAAGGTCTACCAGGACGCTCTCCGGCAGTTCGAGGATAACCTGACGCGGCTGACCTGTGGGTACCGGGAGGCTGCCATACCCGTCTTTCTGGCGACCGTGGCCTCCAACGAGCGTGACCAGGCACCATTTGATCCGGGCCCCCACGAAACGCCTGTAGCCGAATGGAGAGAGGACGTTGGCGCAGCAAGAGAAGCTGCGGCAGTCGGAGATTCTGCTCGCTCCTCGATCCTGCTGGCTGAATTGATTGCCAGGGACCCGAGCGCGGCCGGCGTTCGATTCGATCTGGCTCGACTCGAGGATCACGCCGGACGAATGACTGAAGCCGCCGCAGGGTATGCGGCGGCGCGCGACCGGGACGGACTCCCGTTCAGAGCTCCCTCCGAGATCAATGACGTCATCCGACGTGTGGCAGGGCAGTGCGGCGCGGCCCTGGTAGACGCCCGGGCGGCGATCGCGGCCGCATCGCCCGATGCGATCCCTGGCGCGTCGCTGTTCCTCGAACACCTGCATCCCAACGTGGACGGCTACTTTGTTCTTGCGGACGCCTTCTATGGAGCATTGGAGGCGGCGGCCTTGCCAGAGCCCTGGACCGCGCGAATTCCGGCTGCCGCGGCCCGACGGGAAGTCCTCGTTACGGAGCTGGACACCCTCCTGGCGGCCGTCCACGTTCGTCGGTTGACTTCTCGCTGGCCGTTCGATACGACAAACGTCTCCCCGCCCGACACGCTGCCACCAGAAGGTATGGTAGCGCAACTGGCCGACGACGTGATTGCCGGTCGCAGGTCGTGGTCGCAGGCTATGTCTGAGCTTGGGGCTTGGCACACCGAGAGCGGGCGGACGGCTCAGGCCCTGCAGATCGGACTGGCGCTCATTCAGGAGTACCCCTATAGTCGTGAGATCCACGTTGTGACCGCTGACCTGCTACGCGGCGCAGGCGCGCTGAGTCAGGCACTCCTGGTGTATCAGGAGGCAGACCGAATAAGTCCGAGCTCAGCCACTCGAAGGATGGTGGGGCAGATGCAACTCCGAACCGGGCGTGCGGAAGAATCTGTGGGGACGCTTCGATCTGCGCGGGCCATGCCCGACTCATCGCCAGGTGTCCTGTATGATCTCGCGCTGGCGCTGCTGAGCACTGGGCAGCCGGAAGAGGCTGCCCGCATCGCTGAAGAGCTGATTGTTCGTGACCCGGACTATCCATCTGCAGATCGGCTGCTGGAGCAGGCACGCTCAAGAGCCGGCTTGCCGAGGCCGACGAATTGACTTCTACCGGACTGACGCGGTCCCCATCACCGCCTCGAAGGCCCGCTTGGGTTGCCCGTCCCGATCGAACAGCAGCGCGTGGTTGGTTCTGCCGCGGACTGGCCAATAGTTGAGCCAGGAGCCTCCATCGGAGACGCCCCAGAAGGTCACTCGATCGACCTTGTCCGCATGTCGTACGTAGATCTCAAAGAATTCCCGGTAGCGATCAGCCAGGCGCGCCGCGGCCTCATCGGTGAGGCCGTCCGTGTACGGATTCAGCTCAGGGTAGTACTCCTGAATCTGGGAAATCTCCGCCCCGCTGTTGCTGCGGGGGAGCACGTCCGCGTCCAGTTCAGTGATCATCACCTTTATGCCCAGTGAGGCAAGATCGGTTATGCTTGAATCGACCGCACCAGCCGTTGGGGTTTCGAGGGTGTAGTGTCCCTGCGCGCCTACTCCGTCGATCCGTACGCCCGCCTCCTGAAGGGAGCGTACAAGACGCATCGCGCCGGCTCGCTTGGCCGGATTGGTCATTGAGTAGTCGTTGTAGTAAAGCTCTGCGTCCGGAGCGGCGGCCTCGGCATACTCAAACGCCTTGACCAGATAGTCTTCGCCGATGATGCGCAGCCACGGCGTCTGCCGAAGGGATCCATCGTCGTTCAGGGCCTCATTCACCACGTCCCAGGCGTCGATTCGACCTCGGTAGCGGCCGGCAACGGTCTCGATGTGGTCCTTCATCCGAGCCAGCAGGGCTTCCCGGTCGAGCGGATTTCCGTCGTCGTCCTCGAAAACCCAGGCCGGAGTCTGGCTGTGCCAGACCAGGGTGTGGCCCACGATGAACTGGTCGTGGGCCTCGCCGAAGGCAACGAACTGATCGGCGGGCTCAAAATCGTATCGGCCAGCCTCGGGATGCACCGGACCCCACTTCAGGACGTTCTCGGCGGTGATTGTGTTGAAGTGGGTCGCCGCGAGCGCCGAATCCAGCGGAGACTCGCCGTTAAACACGTGAGCGCCCAAGGCGCCGCCTACCAGGAATGCCCCATCGAACGCATTGGCGAGCGAGGCGGGGCCCTTTTCGACTGGCCCGCTCGAGCAGGCGGTCAGCACCAGCAGAGAGGCGAGTGCAACGAGGGAGGGTATGCCTTTCATGGGATCAGCGTGCTGATTGGTCCTGGGATTTCGCGGCTTCACACAATCGATGCGGACACCAACGAAAACGTTTTCAGAGGGCAATTATATTAGAGAAGGGATGTGTTGACGACAATCCCGGGAGCGAAGACGGGGCCTCCCCGGAGTTTCCTTGGCCCGCCTACGAGTCCAAATTCCAACGACGAATGACCCGATTCCTGCTTCTGCTCTCGCTGGCCCTGGTAGGGTGCGACTCCGGATCCTCCATGTCCGAAGAGATTGACGACGCTCCCGCTGAAACCACGCTCCGCGCCCTGGCCACAGCCAAGGGACTCCACATCGGTGCTGCTGTTGCGGCAGGCCCCTTGGCCTCAGACCCTGCCTACCGAGAGGTGTTGGGAACGGAGTTCAGCATGCTTACGGCTGAGAACGTCATGAAAATGGGTCCCCTTCGGCCGACTCCGCAGACGTTTTCCTGGGACAACTCGGATGCGCTGATGGACTTCGCTGAAAGCAACGAAATGACGGTCCGGGGACACGCCCTCGTCTGGCATCAGTCGCTGCCCTCGTGGGTCGAGTCGGCTAACTGGGGAAGGCAGGAACTCATCGCCATTCTCCAGGAGCACATTGGTGCGGTGGTGACGCGATACAGAGGCCGGATCGCTCACTGGGATGTGGTGAACGAGGCTGTCGGAGATGACGCCAGGCGACGCCCCACGCTGTTCAATGAGGTGATCGGTCCGGAGTATCTGCAGATGGCGTTCGAGTTCGCTCACGCCGCGGACCCGGACGCGAAGCTGTTCTACAATGACTATGGGGCGGAAGGGTTGGGTGCCAAGTCCGACGCCGTTTACGCCCTGGTGCAGGAACTGCTCAGCACCGGGACCCCCCTACACGGCGTCGGCCTCCAGATGCACGTGACGGCATCGAATCCACCGTCCATGGACGCCGTCCGGAGCAACATTCGGCGACTTGCGGCGCTGGGGTTGGAGGTACACATCACCGAGATGGACGTGCGAATTCCCGAGCCGGCGACCGAGAACGGACTGGTCGCACAGGCGCAGGTCTACAATGATGTTCTGCAACTCTGCCTTAGCGAGCCCTCCTGCACGTCGCTGGTCTTTTGGGGATTTACTGACCGGCACTCATGGGTCCCGTCATTCTTTCAGGGCTTCGGTGCGGCGCTCCCGTTCGACGAGGACTATCAACCCAAGCTCGCCTATCAGGTGATGCAGCAGACCCTGATGAACTGACATGGTGCGAGCCCTACTCTTCCTTTTCGCGAGTGTGATCATCTCTTCCGGGACCGTAGTCGCCCAGATTACCCCGGAACAGGCTGCGGCGTCCATGGGGCGCGGAATAAACCTCGGTAACACGCTGGAGGCACCCCAGGAGGGTGTATGGAATAATAACGGTCCCGCTCAGGAATACTATTTCGGCGATTACCGGGACACGGGGTTTGCGACGGTACGTATTCCAGTGCGGTGGGACGAGCACACCGACGACGCACCGCCGTATGCGGTCCAGGAAAGCTGGATGAATCGGGTGGAACAGGTGGTCGACTGGGCGCTGGCTGCCGACTTGTATGTCATCATCAACGCCCACCACGACGACTGGATCAAGACCGGCTACGCCGATCCGGGGCTCAGGGCTCGGTTTGACAGCATTTGGGTTCAGGTCTCGGAGAGATTCAGAGACCATTCCGACCGGCTGTTCTTCGAGATAATCAATGAGCCCAAAGGCCTAACCCAGGAGCAGATTGACGATCTCAACGCGCGCGTGCTCGGGATCATTCGCCAGACCAATCCCACGCGCATCGTGATCTATTCCGGCCATGAGTGGGCCAACTTTGAGCAGATGATCACGGCTGAGATTCCCCAGGATGACTACCTCATGGCATACTACCATTCCTACGACCCGTGGGATTTCGCCGGGCTTGCCCAAGGCACGTGGGGATCAGACTCCGATCGCCGGGCAATGCGGGGCAAGATCCAGGCCGCGCGGCAGTGGTGGCAGGACAATGGCATTCCAGTGATGGTGAGTGAGTGGGGCGCGGTTCTGGAAGCCGATTTCAACTCGCGCATGCGATACTTCAGCGCCTACGTAGAGGAACTGGTGGACGCGGGCCTTCCGTTTCAGGTCTGGGACGACGGTGGCTGGTTCAGGATCTATGAGCGAGAGGATAGAACGTGGCCGGAGGTGCGAGACGTACTCATCGGGGCATACCCGGACGGCCCGACAGGGACATCCGCCGAGATACGGTTCGGGAGTGCCGCAGCCGTGACGTGGACCAACCGGTCAGACCTTGGGGCGGCCATACGAATTGAGCGTCGACGTCCGGGCGGCCCCTGGGCCGAAATAGGCCGTGTATCGTCGGCGAGCCGCGAATTCCTTGATGCGAGCGTTGAGGAAGCCGCCACGTACGATTACCGCGTCATCGCCGGAAGCGCATCGGGAGAAGACCGCGTTGGACCCACGTTCCGAATCACCACACCTGCAATCAGTCGGTACCCAATCCACGGCGTCCCCTTTGCAGTACCGGGTGTTATCGAGGCCGAGGATTACGACGAGGGCGGTGAGGGGCTGACCTACCACGATGCCGACGCCACCAACACGCCAGGTGGATACCGCTTCGACGGCGTAGATCTTGAACCTCGGAACAGCGGCGGCTGGCAGGTCACCGGGATCGAGACCCGGGAGTGGCTCGAATACACCATCGACGTCGCGACCGCCGGATCGTATGATCTGACCGCTCACGTGGCGTCTACCGACGGCGGTGGACTGCTGCGCGCTTCGTTTAACGGAAAGAACGGCCCTGTCCTGGTAGTACCCCGTACGAACAGCACCCAGACCACACAGGCGGTCACCGCGGGTGTGGACCTGGCCGCAGGCACCCAGATATTTCGAGCCACTGTGCTGCGTGCAAATCCCTTTACGCTCGACCGTTTTGAGTTCGCGCTGACCTCGACCGGCAGCGAGACTCTGCCGTCCCGCCCCGAACTCCAGGTACATCCCAATCCAGTGACCGACCAGCTGACGCTGGAGGGCGCCGAGGGACAAACTGTCGAAGTTTCTGATCTGCTCGGCCGGCGGATCGAGGTCGTTCCGAATGCCGGTGCACGCGAGTTGATTGATCTCTCGCGGGTGGCCAGCGGGCTTTACGTGATCCGGGTTTCGGGCGATGCCGGGGTGAGTGTTCGCACCGTAGTGCGTCGGTAGCGAATGACGAAGTGCGCTCAGCTTCAGCAGCGGTGTGGAAGAACACAGTATCAGGTGACGGGACGGGCCTGATCCACGTGCTGTTTGCTCGCCGTTTCAGGTTTGGAGATGCCCTACCGCTCAGCCTCCACAATCCCGCGCAGCCGCCCCATCGACTCGGGCTTCTCGGTCATCTCAAGGAGCGGCTCCAACTCGCGCCAGACCAGGTCCCAGTCCATGGCACGTCCGCTGCGCTGTGTGATCCGTTTGAGGTCCACCCAGTCCTGCCCTCGTCCAGCCACGGTCTTCGTGATGGCCAGATCCTCCGCACAGCAGCAGTGCAGCGGTTCATCTATACCGAAATCAACGTCCACAGCGCGATCCAGCATCCGCCGCTCATACGGCATGAATGACAGCGAGGCGTCAACGCCCTGCCCCGACTCTGAACGTCCCAGATACATCCGGGCGGTTTTCGCCAAACCCCAGACATCTTGCTCCCGGGTAGTAATGGTCTTGCCGAGCGATTCGACCACCTTCTCTTCCTCCCCGAGCGGACACCACAGGGTCAGATCGATATCGTCCGTCTGCCGGACCTCGCCCCACCGCTGCAGCGCAATGCCACCAATGAAGCAGAACTCCAGGCCTTCTGCCCACAGCGCACGCTGCACATTCAAGGCGGCCTGGAGCAGCCACACATTCGGTTCACGTACGCCGTGCACCCGATGCATCTGTCCCAGCCAGTCCTCGCGCCCCAGGTTGCGCAGGTCCCTGACCCGGTACTCCTCCGCCAGCTGGAAGCCGCGGAGTTGCATGGCCCACTGTTCTTTGAGATCCATCATGTGAATATAGAGGTCGCCCACGGCGGGTCGTAACGAGGGATGCCGTCGCTGGCCACGCAGCCGCACCCGGGCGTTGTTTCCGTGGCGTTCCGTCGCGGGCGCCGCGTGACGATATTGCAGAGCCCATCCCAAGACCCCGCCGCATGAGCCTCTCGAACACAGCCGAACATCGCCGCCTCGCTGACTCCGAGGCCCGAAAAGCCGACTGGAAGAAGTGGGGGCCGTACGTGGCAGACCGGGCGTGGGGCACCGTCCGCGAGGACTACAGCCCGGACGGGGACGCGTGGAATCATTTCCCCCACGATCACGCCCGGAGCCGGGCCTATCGATGGAACGAGGACGGCCTGGGTGGTTTCTGCAACCGCCTGCAGAACGTCTGCCTGGGCGTCGCCCTCTGGAACGAGCGTGATCCCATCCTGAAGGAGCGCCTGTTCGGGCTCTCGGGCAAGGAGGGCAACCACGGCGAGGACGTCAAGGAGTACTATTTCTACCTGGATGCAGTGCCGTCACACGCGTACGGGAAGATGCTGTACAAGTATCCGCAGGTGGCATTTCCCTACCGGCACCTGCGGCAGGAGAGCCGGCGGCGCAATCGCCACCAGCCGGAGTTTGAACTGGTCGACGCGCTTGGGCAGGCGTTCCAGGAAGGCCGGTACTTCGACGTCTTCATTGAGTACGCGAAGGCGGAGCAGGAGGACATGCTGTGCCGGATCACGGCCATCAACCGCGGGCCTGATCCTGCTCCGATTCACATCCTGCCCCACATCTGGTTTCGCAACACCTGGTCCTGGGGGACGGAGCGCCCTAGACCCAGCCTCCGGGACGAGTCCACAAGCGCACAGTGCACCATTCAGGCCACAGATCGTCACCTGGGTGAGCGCTGGTGGCACGTCCGCGCACCGGGCGGGGAGCAGCCGCGACTGCTGTTTACCGAGAACGAGACGAACCAGGAGCGCATTTTCGGTACCGCAAACCGCTCGCCTTACGTCAAGGACGCCTTCCACGATGTGGTGGTACGCGGCCAGGATGACAAGGCCAACCCTGAAGGCGTAGGAACGAAAGCAGCCGCCCACATGCAGGGTGTGGTGCAGCCCGGAGAATCGCTCACGGTCGAGGTACGCTTCACGGACACGCGAAAGAAGAAGCCGTTTTCAGGGTTCGAGTCCGCCTTTGACAAGCGCAAGAAGGAAGCCGACAAGTTCTTCGCCGCCATCCAGCCCGCCCGACTCAGCGAAGACGAGCGCCGTATCCAACGGCAGGCCTTCGCCGGTCTCCTCTGGAGCAAGCAGTTCTACCACTACAGCGTCGATCTCTGGCTGAAAGGCCAGCACGGCATCCCCGGGTCGGAGCACCGCTTCCGAGGACGCAACCGGGACTGGGAGCATCTCCACAACCTGGATGTGATCTCGATGCCCGACAAGTGGGAGTACCCTTGGTACGCCGCCTGGGACCTGGCCTTCCACGGGATCCCCATCGCCATGATTGACCCGGAATGGGCCAAGCGTCAGATGATTCTGATGACGCGCGAGTGGTACATGCACCCCAACGGGCAGCTGCCGGCCTATGAATGGTCGTTCAGTGACTCGAATCCGCCGGTCCACGCCTGGGCCTCCTACCGGGTGTACAAGATTGCGCGCGATGTCACCGGCAAAGCCGATACGGATTTCCTGGAGAAGATCTTCCACAAGATGCTACTCCATTTCACCTGGTGGGTGAATCGAAAGGACCGGTTCGGCCTGAACGTTTTTCAGGGGGGATTCCTGGGGCTGGACAACATCGGTGTCTTTGACCGCAGCAAGCCCTTGCCAACCGGCGGCCACCTGGACCAGGCGGACGGGACGTCCTGGATGGCCATGTTCTGTCTGAACATGCTCGCAATCTCACTGGAACTCGCCCAGACCCGGCCGGCCTATGAGGACGTAGCGACCAAGTTCTTCGAGCACTTCGTCTACATCGCCGAGGCCATCAACAACGCCTGTGGCCTGGGAGGGCTGTGGAACGAGGAGGACGGCTTCTTCTACGATGCTCTCCACATGCCGGACGACAGCCGCATCCCGCTCAAGATCCGCTCTCTGGTCGGCCTGACGCCGCTATTTGCCGTGCTGCCTCTGGACCCCGAGGTGCTGGAGCGGCTCCCTCGGTTCAAGCGACGCATGGAGTGGTTCATCAAGTTCCGTCCACACCTGATCGAGAACCTCTCGCTGGAGACCGAGGGCGGCGACAACGGCCGGTACCTGCTGTCACTGGTGAATCGGCGACAGCTCTCCCGCATCCTGACGCGCATGCTGGATTCAGCGCAGTTCCTGAGTGACTACGGGCTCCGCGCGCTTTCGAAGGAGCACGAGGAGAACCCCTTCACCTTCCACGCCGGTGGGCAGCCCGAGACCGTGCGCTATGAGCCCGCCGAGTCCTCTTCCCCGCTCTTTGGCGGCAACTCAAATTGGAGGGGTCCGATCTGGTTTCCCGTCAACTTCCTGATGATCGAATCGCTCCAGAAGTTTCACCACTTCTACGGTGAGGACTTCAAGGTTGAAATGCCGAGCGGCTCCGGGAAGTACATGACGCTGGACCAGGTGGCGACCGAACTCTCCCGCCGGCTCATTGACATTTTCGCCCGCAATGAAACTGGCGAAAGGCCCGTGTTCGGCGGTGCCGAGATCTTCCAGACCGACGAGCACTGGCGAGACCACCTCCTCTTCTACGAGTACTTCCACGGCGATAACGGCGCGGGCGTCGGGGCCAGTCACCAGACTGGGTGGACGGCCCTGGTGGCGAAGCTGATTCAGCAGAGCGGCGGGGGAAGCAGGAGCGCCTAACCCTCCTCGCCCGGCGTGATCCGCACATCCGGACGCAAGGGTCCGCCTTCCGTGCCGAGGAACGACGTACAGTGGTGACAGCGGCTGGCCTTGATGGGCACCACCTGGCGGCAGTAGGCGCACTTCTTCGTGGTGGGCGCGTCCGGCTTTGCCTCGGCCTCATCCCCGCCGAACTCGTCCTCGAGCTTCTCGCTCATGTTGTTGACCACACGGATGATCATGAACATGGCCGCGGCGATGATGAGCAGTGTAAACACATTGGTGAGAAACACGCCGTAGTTCAGCGTGGTGGCCCCTGCCGACGTTGCTGCTTCAAGAGACGCATAGGGCGGAGCGGCCCCTTCGCCGGCGCGGAGCACCCAGAAGGCATCGCTGAAGTCGGTCTGGCCGATCAGGAGGCCGATGGGCGGCATGATGATGTCGTTCACCAAAGACTTGGCGACCGTGGCGAACGTGGCCCCGACGGTAAAGCCGATGGCCAGCTCTACCAGGTTGCCCCGCATTACGAAAGTCTTGAAATCGGCTATCAGCTTCTTCATGGGTATGGCGAGGTTAGGGCTCGGGCGAATGATACTGCGCGGGGCAGGACTACCTGGCAAAAAGCCCCCGGCCTCGCAATTGAGACCGGGGGCTTCAAGTCTTTGCGGCCTCTTCGGGCTCCTACTTCATCAGCACCATCGTGTGCACCTTGCTAAAGGTGCCCGCCTCAATGCGATATAGATAGAGTCCGCTGGCGAGTCGCTCGGCGTTGAACTGGACGCTGTGATACCCCGCATCCATCTGGCCGTTGACCAGGGTTTGGACCCTTCGGCCGAGGACGTCGAACACCTCGAGCCTGACGTCGATTGCCTCCGGTATGGCGAATTCGATGGTCGTGGCCGGGTTGAACGGGTTCGGGTAGTTGGGCGATAGGTCGAACTCGATGGGGAGGTCTTCGGCAAGCAGGAGACCTTTACCGGCCGCCTCGTCCATGGACTTCTCCGCCTTGTCCCACGCCTTCCTGAAGTGATCGACGGCCTTGTCGAGGTCACCTTCCGCCACCTTCCCCTCTGCCTTCGCTAGCTCCTCGCGAGCCTTGTCCAACTCTTTCTGCGCTTCCTCCAGGCTTTTCTCATCATTCCTGCACTGCTTGTCCTTCTTATCGCACGGCAGACTGAGTCCGTCGACGAGGGTGTCCAGGTCTTCCTGGGCAAGGTCGATGGTGCTGGTCGCGATGTCTCTGTCCAGACGGATAGTCAGATTAATCAGCTTGCCTGCCAAGGCAGCTTCCAGACCTTCCCTCTCCACAACACGGCCGAGTGCCTTGACGATCTGTTTGTCGTTGCTGAAGACCTTCTTACCGTGCTTGGAGGACGGCGTGGCGTCCTCGTTCCAGAGCTTGCCGTCGTCCACGTTCTCAGTTGCGTGTTCAACAGCCTTCTCATAGTCCTCGGCGTCTTTATCCGTCGCCTGCGGATATACCTCCTCAAGCTGTGCCAGAAGGAACTGTCGGGAGTCAAGCACGCCGTCACCGTCGGCATCTCCGCCGCCGTCAATATCGTCAATGTCCACGAGGGCAAGAGGACGAAACTCAATGATCGATACGCCCTGGGCCCCGGTCTCTGCCGGATTTGAGACTATGGCGATGTCGTTTACCGGATCGTACGCGATGGCATCCGGCCGGGAGTCCAACTGAATAACCTCGCGCAGAACGATCCCGTACGAAGTGCCGCTCACCTGCAGCGGATCGCTGGCGGCCGAGCCCAGGCCGGGACCGAACTCGTATACGGAGACAGAGCTCGTCGCGAAGCTCGTTACATAGACAAGGGTACCGTCTGGAGAGGTCTCCACAGAACTCACCTGCGACTCGGCTCCAAGCTTTGTGAGCGCCTCATACTGGGGACTGCTGTAGGGGTCTTCCGGAAGTCCGTAGATCTGCAGCTCGCCAGTGCCCATCACAAAGTAGACCACGCCGCCATCAGGACTCATCTCCACATCCCGGACGGTCGAGTCGGAGACGAGAATCGTTCCGGCTCCATCTGGACCAAGCTCGGTGCTGGACCCAGCGGACTCTGAAGCCAAGATCACAACGCCTCCGTCCGGATCGATGGAGCTGCTCGACTCGTGGCTTTCGCTCACGAGAATCGTAACCCCCCACTCAGCCTGCGGCTTATCGGGGCTCACTTCGATCGCCAGTGCGCCGTAGTTGGTCCCAACAAACACGCCCGCACCGTCGGGGCTCGCCTCAACGTCGGTAGGACTAGAATCTGCCAGAAGGTCTCGTATCGCTCCGTCCGGATCCAAGTAGGCCACCGTTTCAGCGTCCTCACTCAGCAGAAGGCGAAGTGCTCCGTCCGGGTCCAAATCGGCCACAGATTCAGCGTCCTCACTCAGTAGATTGCGAAGCGCTCCGTCCGGATCCAGCTCGGTGACCGAATCAACGTCCTCACTCAGCAGATGCCGAAGTGCTCCGTCCGGATCAAGGGCCGCCTCGACAATGAGCCGCTCCGTCCCGAGTGTCCTGACGGCGCGATTGAAGGTACCGCTGGAAGGAATCGCATCGATTACCGATATGGACCGACTGCTATAGTTGCCCACGTACACGCGGCTCCCGTCCGGTGCCACGTCTATGCCAACCGGGTTGAAACCGACCGGTATATCACGCACGCAGCCCGTTCCTCCACTCTCCAGAGCACAGGTCAGGTCTACCACCGATACGGTATTGGAATTGAAGTTGGTGACATAGGCGCGCGTCCCGTCCGGGGTGATCACGGCGGACAGCGGGGTCTCTCCCACTGGGATCGAAGCCACTCCATCCGAATCAGGATCAATCTTGATGATCGAGAGGGTGTTCGACTCGGCATTTGGGACGACCGCAAAAGTGCCGTCAGGAGACACTTCTACGTCAGAAGGAGCAGACTCCGAAGCGGCTACCCGCACGGCCGTGTCAAATTCTTCCGGCTCCACGTATAACGTAAACGAAACCTCGCCCTGACCGGAGGCACCGACCACGGTAACCGTACCGGTGACAGCGTCAAGGGGAACCTCGGCCGTCACCGACGTGACAGTTGAGCGCACAATCTTCGCGCTGCTTGTACCTCCGGTGGACGTGGGAAAGAAAATGCTGTTTGCGTCCGGGTCCGTAGCGAATCCCGATCCTTCCGCCGTGATCAGCGCCCCGGCGACGGCGGTGTTTGGCGAAAGCACCGTGATGCTGAACGGCTCGGCACTCGTCGTGAACAGCCAGGATTGCGGCAGGTCGCTGAGGTCCGCCGACACTTTTTCTTGTGTGACCGGATTAACCTGCTCGCTCGTTATTCCACCGATGGAGACCCCGTATGTGGTGAACGCGGTCAGCGGAGCTTCCGGAACGAAGACCAGCCT
>JABDJZ010000181.1 GCA_013003255.1 Rhodothermales bacterium | reverse complement strand
GTCGACTACTCCGGTCGTTCGGTGATCGTGGTCGGTCCCGAGCTGGAACTGCACCAGTGCGGTCTCCCCAAGGAGATGGCGGTCGAGCTGTTCAAGCCGTTCATCATCCGTAAGCTCATTGAGCGCGGCATTGTCAAGACGGTCAAGAGCGCCAAGAAGGTGGTCGACCGTCGGACGTCCGACGTCTGGGACATCCTCGAGAAGGTGATCCAGGGCCGTCCGGTGATGCTGAACCGTGCCCCGACGCTTCACCGCCTTGGGATCCAGGCATTCCAGCCCGTCCTGATTGAGGGCAAGGCCATTCGCCTGCACCCGCTGGTCTGTACGGCGTTCAACGCTGACTTTGACGGTGACCAGATGGCCGTCCACGTTCCGCTGTCCCTGGACGCGGCGATGGAAGCCATGCTGCTGATGCTGTCGAGCCACAACATCCTGAGCCCTGCTCATGGTGGCCCGGTGACGGTTCCGACCCAGGACATGGTCCTCGGTCTGTACTACATCACCAAGTCCAAGAATGGACTCCGGGGCGAAGGCATGACCTTCAGCTCCATGATCGAGGCGCGTCAGGCGTACGATCAGGACATTCTCGACATGCACACCCGCATCAAGGTGCGGGTGGACGGAACGCTCATCGATACCACGATGGGTCGCGTTCTCTTCAACGAGATCGTGCCCGAAGGCGTGGGCTTCATCAACGAGGTCCTGACCAAGAAGAACCTTCGCGGCATCATCGCCCGGGTTCTCAAGGCATCAGGATTCCCGAAGACGGCCCGCTTCCTCGACGAGATCAAGACGCTCGGATTCGAGCGTGCCACCGAGGGTGGTCTGACCTTCTCGCTCTCCGATATCGTCATCCCCGACCAGCGTCAGCGCCTGATCGACGAGGCCGAGGCCGAAGTCGACAAGGCCCGTGGCAACTACGGGATGGGATTCATCACGGAGAACGAGCGCTACAACCAGGTCATCGATATCTGGACGCACACCAACAACCAGGTGTCCGAGGAGCTGTTTGACACGCTCCGCAAGGATCGCGACGGTTTCAACGCCATCTACATGATGGCCGACTCCGGTGCTCGTGGCTCGAAAGAGCAGATCCGGCAGCTGGGTGGTATGCGTGGTCTGATGGCCAAGCCGCAGAAGAGCCTCGTGGGTTCTGCCGGCGAGATCATTGAGAACCCGATTATCTCCAACTTCAAGGAAGGCCTGACCGTCCTTGAGTACTTCATCTCCACGCACGGTGCGCGTAAGGGTCTTGCCGATACGGCACTCAAGACGGCTGATGCCGGTTACCTGACGCGCCGACTCGTCGACGTGGCACAGGACGGAACCGTAACCCAGCACGATTGCGAAACCCTCCGTGGCATTCGCATCTCGGCGCTGAAGGACAACGAGGATATCGTCGAGCCGTTGGCCGACCGCATCCTCGGCCGCGTATCGGTCCACGACGTCGAAGATCCCCTCAACGGCGATCTCATCGTTGAGGCCAACGAGGTCATTGACGAGGAGAAGGCACGCCGCATTTCCGAGACCTCCATCGAGGAAGTCGAGATCCGCTCCGTGCTCACCTGTGAGTCGCGTCGCGGTGTGTGCGCCCTCTGCTACGGTCGAAACCTGGCCTCCGGTCGTCTCGTGGAAACGGGCGAGTCCGTCGGTGTCGTTGCCGCCCAGTCCATTGGCGAGCCGGGTACGCAGCTTACGCTCCGTACCTTCCACATCGGTGGAACGGCCAGCCGCATCTCGGCTGAGAGCACGATCCAGACCAAGTTTGCCGGTAAGGTGGAGAGCGTGAATCTCCGCACGGTGGACTATGACACGGGCGAAGAGGAGAAGGCCGTTACACTGTCCCGCCAGGGTGAAATCCGGATCATGGATCCGGAGCAGGAGGGGCGTCAGCTCATCTCCTACTTGATTCCCTACGGTGCTGAGTTGATGGTCAAGGACGGGGACATGGTCGAGAAGAGCCAGGTGCTCGCGGCCTGGGATCCGTACAACTCCGTTATCCTTGCCGAGTCCGGTGGTTCGGTCAAGTTCCAGGACATCATCGACGGTACCACGTATCGGGAAGAGTCCGATGAGCAGACCGGCTTCAAGGAGAAGGTCATCATCGACTCCCGCGAGCGTACCCTGACCCCGGCCATCGTCATCGAGACGGCGTCGGCTACCCGGGAATACCCGCTGCCGGTCCGTGCCCGTATCCAGGTCGATTCCGGTGATGCCGTTTCGGCCGGTCAGGTCCTCGTCAAGATTCCTCGCCAGTCTGCCAAGACCCGAGACATCACCGGTGGTCTGCCGCGTGTTACCGAGCTCTTCGAAGCACGGACGCCGGCCGATCCTGCCAAGGTCTCCGAGATTGACGGCGTGGTTTCGTTCGGTGGTCGTAAGCGTGGATCACAGGAGGTCATTGTCACCTCCCGTGACGGTACCGAGTCTCGCACCTACCTGGTGTCGATGACCAAGCACCTTCTCGTCCACGAGAACGACTTCGTTCGCGCCGGTGACGCGCTTTCCGACGGTCAGATTTCACCTGAGGACATCCTCGGCATTCTCGGCCCACGCGCGGTCCAGGAGTACCTGGTGAATGAGATCCAGGAGGTCTACCGCCTGCAGGGTGTGACCATCAACGACAAGCACATCGAGTGCATCGTCCGCCAGATGATGCAGAAGGTGAAAGTCGTTGATCCGGGTGACACGACGCTGCTTGAGGACAACAACGTAGATCGTTTCGTCCTCGAGGAGCTGAATGACGAGCTCTACGACAAGTTTGTCGTGGTCGATCCGGGTGACACCATCCTGAGCATTGGTGAGGTCGTTGACCGTCGCCGACTCCGGGAGGTCAACTCGGAGATGAAGCGGAAGGACCAGAAGCCGGCGCAGGTGCGCGAGACGCACCCGGCGGTTGCTGAGCCGAAGCTGCTCGGAATCACCCAGGCTGCGCTGTCCACGGACTCGTTCGTGTCAGCAGCGTCGTTCCAGGAGACCACCAAGGTGCTCACGTCTGCCGCCATCAACGCGACCTCAGATCCGCTCTACGGTCTGAAGGAGAACGTGATTGTCGGTCACCTCATTCCTGCGGGTACGGGACAGCGTCACTTCCGTGACATTGTTGTCGGTTCGAAGGCTGAGCTGGCTGAGATGACGGCGCTGTCTGCGGATGGAGCTGCGGAGGAAGTGGGCGCTTAGTCTGCTTTGCCGTTCTGAACTCTGGAAGCCCCGGTTGCTGTTGCGGCCGGGGCTTTCTTTTTGGCTTGGGACCTGTGCGGGGGGCTCGGCGGTTGCCCCCTGCGGACTTGAAGCCGGGCTCGGTGTGATGGGTGGTTGAGTGGAGTGCGTCGCCAGCGCCCGCCAACAGTCCGCCGGAGGCAACCACCGAGCCCTTCGGGCCGGTCGGGAAGGCAAAGGCGGTGGGGCGTGCTTGGGCGCCGAGCTTGTCTTGGGGCCGAGCCCTTCGGGCCGGCGTGGCTCCGGCGCAGGTCTGCATAGCACGAATTGGGGCCGAGCCCTTCGGGCCGGCGTGGCTAGGGCGCAGGTCTGGGCAGCACGAATTGGGGCCGAGCCCTTCGGGCCGGCGTGCTGCGGCGCGGGCGCGAGAATTGGCACGGGGCCCTTCGGGCCGGTCAGTAGGAGTCTTACTGAGCTTCTTTGGGCTGGCCTTGGATCTTGTGGAAGACCCACTGGGCGGCGACCAGGATTACGATGCCGATTACCACTGAGAAGCCCCACCAGACGGCGTCGGGGAGAATCATGTGGGCGATGACTATGCAGGCTAGGCCTGCCAGGAAGTTGAGTGGGGTCTGGAGCTTGCTCATGGGGGGCTTTGGGGCGATCCGCTCACGTTGGCTGGAGCAGAGGATTGGTACCTATAATCGGGCATGTGCGTTGACCAGTCCAAACCGACCCTAGCGTGAGCGACAAGGCACAGCAATATCAGGCTGCGTTTGAGGAGGGACTGACTCTGGAGGAGATTGGGACTGCGTTTGGGGTCTCCAGCAGTTCGGTGGCGCAGACGCTGTTGCGCCATGGGGTGAGTACGTCGGGCTCCTCAGAGGAGGTGGATCCTGCATTGCTGGCGCGGCAGTTGGCGGAGCGTGGGTTCTCGTTCTCCCAGATTAAGCGGGCGCTGAAGGTGAAGACGGCGGAGCTGGAGGTGCTGCTCAGTCCGTGGTATGTGGTCGTGCCGGCAAAGAAGGGCCGGCAGCGGACGCGGAAGCGGCGGTTGGTGCGGCGGTAACAGGTGGCTTTTTGCCTTCTGTCCCTGGCAATTGATCGCGACGAGCGCGCCTTACGTGTAGCCGTGAATCCAGGTGTCCTTACAATGACCCAGAGATTCCTGCATGGAGGCCATTCAGAACCTATCAACCCAAGAGACGCGGACAACGCGAGCACGGCCCTATGTGAGTTGGTCGCTCGACGAGTTGGCCTCGGCGGTGGCGGACTCGGACGCGGACGCGTTCGAGGCGCTCTTCGAGCGGCTGCGGGAGCCACTCTTCAGATACGTGCGCGAGTTGGCGCCTTCGGGCGATGGATATGACGTGCTCCAGGACGTCTTCCTGAAGCTCTGGGAAGTGCGCAGCCGCCTGGAGGTTCGGGTGGGGATCAAGCCCCTGCTCTATCGCATGGCCCGCAATCGTGCCCTGAACATGACCCGGAAGCTGAAGCGCATACGGCTTCCCGGTGATCTACCGGACTCGGGGCAGTCGCCCGAGGGGAGCACGGTCGAACTCAACGAGCTGCAGGAGCAGATCCAGGATTGGATTGGTCAACTGCCACCCCGCCGGGCCGAGGCCTTTCTGTTGAGTCGCTTCCACGAATTGCCACACGCGGACATCGCCCGGATCATGAACCTCTCCGTACGGACAGTTCAGACGCACATCGTTCACGCGCTCAAGGACCTGCGCGCAGCAAGAGCGCGCTGGGAAGCGACAGGCCGAGGACCCCAATGAAGACGCCAAAGAACGAATTGAATGACCTGCTGGCCCAGACTGACGGTGTTGAGCGCGAGGCGCTACTGCAAACCTGGGAGCTGGTTGGCCACGCCAAGCCGCCGGCACCCATGGATCCTGACCGGACGGAAGGCCTACGCAAGAGCCTCCGGGAGGCCGTACGAGATCGTACAGCACATGCAGGGTTGGACGGGTCCGAACGCGAAACGGCGAGGCGGCCGCGGGGTCCTCTGGTGTTTCGTATTCGGCTTGTTGCCGCCGCGGTCATCACGGTCTTCGTCGTGGCGGCCGGTGTCTGGGGATTCCTGCCCAAGAGCTATCTGGGCGCGGAGGGAGGCAACCTCGTCGTGACGCACGTTCTCCGGGACGGGGCGCAGGTGCAACTCGCCCCGGGAGCCAGACTGACCGGTGGAGCTCGTTTCTCGGCGCGTCGAAGCTACGCCCTCGATGGCGAGGCCTGGTTTGAGGTTGACTTCAACCCGGATCGCCCCTTCTCGGTCGAAACCGCGCATGCGGAGATCACGGTTCTCGGCACCTCGTTCGCGGTTCGTGATTGGTCTTCCGGCGTGAGGCAAGAAACGTCCGTTTTCCTCAAGTCCGGAAGCATTTCGCTTCGAAACACGGCCTCTGATTCGACCATTACGATGGAGCCTGGGGTATCATTCCGATCGTCGCTTGACGGACTAAAGGAGTCCCAGGCCTACGGGGAGGTAACGGCCACGGCATGGACTTCGGGAGACCTCCATTTTCAGGCTGAGCCACTTGGATACGTCCTTGACGATGTGTCGCGACGATTCAACGTCGACATTTCGTGGACGTCAGCGGTCGATGCGGATCGGCCCGTCAGTGGCGTGTTTCGGGCGCCGGACGAGGTGGAGGTGGTTCTGCGCGATCTGGCGGCGTATATGAGCGTGATGTATCGTCCAACAGCGACTGGCTTCGAATTGTACGCTCCCGACTGATTGGGTTGGAACACAGGATACCGCGGACTTTCGGCTGGAAGCACTGCAGCGATTGCTGCGGTGCTTCTTGCATTGGCGTCGCCCTCCTACGGACAGACCTTCAGCGTCTCGCACGCGGATACCCCGCTGGATTCGGCCCTTCAGGAGTTGATCGAATCCACCCGCATCGAAATCCTCTACGGTGCGGAGATCGTGGTTGGCAAGACCTCCGATTGCGTCGCCCTGGACGCGACGGTCGTTGCACTACTCGAATGCATTCTCCAGGGGACGGGCATCGGGTTTCAGGTGCTGCCCTCCGGAGTCTACCTCCTGCGTGCCGAAGCTGAGAGTCCGCCCGAGCTGCTCAGTCTGATTGGACTGGTCATCGGGGAAGAGTCCGCTTCTCCGGTCTCTCGCGCCGTAGTGTTCGAACGCTCCACACAGACATGGACCACCACGGATGAGGCCGGCCGGTTTGTGGCGGGTGGCCTCAAGCCGGGAATCCACCGCATAATGGTTCAGCACGTGGCCTATCACCCGTTGGAGGTTACCGTTCAGGTGGACCCTGCCGCAGGGCCGGTGGTGATCCTGCTGCGGCCCCGGGTCATCGAAAACGGGCCAGTGATCGTGACGGATTTCGATCCGATTCGGCCAGCTGTGGGCTGGGAGGTTGAGCAGTCCGGTCTCCTCGAGGATATCCGGTCTCCGCTGACTGGTGCCGTAGCCGGCGCTGACAGGTTGGCCGGTGTCCGTTCCGGCCTTGACGGGACGGGGGCTCAGGTTGAAGGAGGAGGCCCCGGGGAGAGCATGCTTCTCCTGGACGGCGCTCCGGTCTTCGACCCGATTCGAAATGGTGGGTTCTTCTCGTCGTTCAACCCATTGGCCGTCCGCAGCTTGACCGTTCTTAGGACCGGATACGCGGCCCGGGAAGGAAGTAGCCTGACGGGCGGGATAGCCGCCGACCATGCGCTGTCAAGTGACCTGGATCGCCGACACACGCTGCTGGCCTCGCCTCTGGCCATCTCTGGTCGCACGACGGGCCGCATGACTCATCGGTCTTCGTTCACCGATTGGATGATCGCAGGCCGACGAAGCCTGGGGCATTCGCTCCGACCGAGTGGGCTAACAGAGCGGCTCAGGGAGTGGAGTCGGCCGGACACATACCTGGCCGAGGCCCTGTTCGATGCGCCATCATCTGAGGTGGAAGTCCTCGCGGATCGCCTGGTGGGGCAGCGCGTCATCCTGAGTACAGGCGACTTTCATGCCGCCGCACGAATGGACTTCGGAGAAGGGCGCCAGTGGTATTCGGCGGTCTACTTCGCCGACAACCGCTTTGGGGGAGACGCGATAGAATCGCCCGATGTACTGTCGGCTGTATCGGACGAATACATATGGCAGAACCGCCTCACCCTGACGCGCTACAGTGGCATAGTGCGGGACGACATACTCCTTGAAGTCGGTGCCTGGAACAGTTACTACAAGCTCAAGCACCCATTCCAACACGCACCCCTGGCAGTCGAGAGCCCCGTTCGGGACGATTTCAACGACCTGGCTACGAACGCTGTCTATGTAAAGGCCATCCAGGCAACGGCCCCGGGCCTAACGACCCACCTGCAGGTCGGAGCGCGACGCACAGAGGCAGAAGCCCGCACGTCAGTTCATCCTGGGCTGCCCGAAAAGCTCCTCTCAGCGGAAACGATATCGCCCGCCTTGTTCACGTGGCACGCCCTCGTGGATATGGACTGGAGCCGGGGAGCCATGGTCCTCACCGGAGGAACGCGTTTGACTTACGTCCCGACGAACCGAACGCTATATGCCGAGCCGCGCTTCTCGGTGCGTACCGACCTCTGGACGTCCGACGAACTCTCGGTCCGATTTCTGGGTGCGACCGGCATCTACCGCGAGTACGTCAACCAATTTGATGTTTCAAGTTGGAGCCTCTCGGCCATACTCCCCACGTTCCGTGTCTGGATGCCGATAGGGAAGGGCGACCGGCCGGCAACCTCAGTCCACGCAGCCTCTGAGTTGATTCTCCAGCACGCGGCGGGCGGTGGATTCAGGGCGAGGGCATTCTACCGGAGGGCTGTTCGGCTGATTGTACTCGATCGGTCGTCCGGCTCCGAAATCACCACGGAAGGGGATGGCTGGACTGCCGGAACCAGCATGTCCGCACACGGAGGCTTTGGGCCGTGGTCGGCAAACGTGGCCTATTCGTTCACCCGAGCGGTCCGGTCGATTCCCTTTCGGTTCGATGGAAGGTCTACCACTTCCCCGTGGGTGGAGCCTCACGTGTTGGAGGCATCTCTCAGCGTCAGCGAGTCGGGCTGGAGTGCCTCCGTCCGGTTCGAATCCGCCTGGGGTAGGTCCTGGGCCTTCCGTCGGGCGTACTACGATTACCTGGCGGATCAGTCGGAGTTCGCCGACCCGGAAGGCGATAGGCTGCCGGGCTTGCGTCAGGTGGATGTAGGGATCGCTCGCGCGATCCCCGTGCGTTCTGGACTGGTAACCTTTCGCTTGGACCTGTTGAATGCCACGGGCAGGCGCAATGTGATCGAACGGCGTCGGGTGCTAGGGACCGGGGATCGAGATACAGCCGTTCTCGATGTCAACGGCCTTCCGCGCCTTGCTGCGTTTTCGGTGCGTATCGAGCGGTAGCGTCTGCGGGGCGCATGGCAGGCGGTTACGTGATCTGCGGGTCAGGAGGGTCTCAAGGGCGATTCCCACCAACACGGACTACCCACCGATGCTCGTCCTCAATAAGCGTTGGCTCCAGGTTCTGGCCACTTTCCTCCTTGTCATCCCCGCTTCTGCCCAGCGGCATTCCATCAGCGGCCTCGTCACGGATGCGGAGACCGGGGAATCCCTCATCGGCGCCAACATCCACGCGGTCTCATTTGAGACCGGTACCGTGTCCAACGCCTACGGATTCTACTCGGTCACGCTGCCCGAGGCGGATTCCACCACGCTGGTCTTCAGCTACATCGGCTACGACCCACAGGTCAAGAAGGTGTACCTGACAAACGACATCAGGCTCGACGTGTCCCTGCAGCCCGCGGCGGGCCTGCTGGATGAGGTCACTGTGACCGCCGATGCCTCGGCCGAGGCCAATGTGCGGTCCATTCGCATGAGTGTGGTCGATGTGCCCATTCAGTACGTCGAGCGATTGCCAGCCATCCTGGGAGAGGCCGATGTGCTGAAGGTCATCCAGTTGCTACCGGGCGTCCAGGCAGGGAATGAGGGAACGACCGGCTACCACGTACGCGGTGGTGCAAACGATCAGAACCTGGTCCTGATGGACGAGGCCATCGTCTACAACCCAAATCACCTCTTCGGCCTGGTATCCACGTTCAACTCACGGGCGCTGAACAACGTCGAACTGGTGAAAGGTGGTTTTCCGGCTCAGTATGGGGGACGTCTATCGTCCGTACTGAAGGTCTCAATGAGGGAGGGAAACCGGAGGCAGTTTGACGGGCGCGCAGGAATAGGACTGGTCTCGTCGCACATGACGCTGGAGGGACCAATCCTTCAGGACAAGCTCTCCTACATGGTCTCCGGTCGCAGGAGCTACCTCGACGTCGTCATGCGGCCCTTTCAAAAGGACCGACTTTACTATCTCTATGATCTGAACGGCAAGGTGAACTACCAGCCGAGCCCGAACGACCATTTCTACCTGAGTGGCTTCCAGGGACGTGACGTCGCAGAATACACGGATGCCAGTGGCCTGGGATACGGGATCCGGTTCGGAAACAGCACCGGGACCTTCCGTTGGAATCACATCTTTGGGTCGAAGCTGTTCTCCAACTTCACCCTGGTGGCGAATGAGTACTTCATTCGCGTGAACACCATTCAGGGCCAGTTCTACTCGCAGAACTACTCGGGCATAAAGGACCTATCGGCGAAGGCCTCTCTGGAATACTATCCAGCGCCGAGGCACCATGTTCGCATCGGAGGCGTGGCTACCAGACATCGTTTCCGGTCCACCGGGACAGGCGGACAGTTGCCGACCGGCCAGGTCCTTGGACACCTGGAAACGAACAGCATACCTGAGAAGACGTCCGACGAGTTTGCTCTCTACGTGCAGGATGATTGGAATTCGAGCGAGCGGATTGGTCTGAGCGCAGGGGTTCGCCTGGCAGGATTTGATGCTCCGGACGTCTCCTACTCTGCCCTGGAGCCGCGTCTTTCGGTTCGGATCGGGATCACGCCGGAGTCCTCACTGAAGGCCTCGTATACGGTGATGAATCAATTCGTCCACCTGGTTCCAAGCACCACGGCCTCGCTGCCGACCGATATCTGGACGCCTGCCAGTAAGACGGCCCGGCCTCAGAAATCCGCGCAGTACGCCCTGGGCCTTTTTCGAAACCTCAGGAAGGGCGAGTACGAGGCCAGCGTCGAGGGGTACTACAAGGAGATGAACCATCAGGTGCTCTTTCGCGAAGGGACGCATCTTCTGGCATACGATGAGATAGACAGCCAACTGACCTTTGGAAGAGGGTGGTCTTACGGAGCCGAGTTCTTCCTCAAGCGCCGTCGGGGGCGGCTGAACGGATGGATATCCTACACGCTGTCCTGGACAAGACAGCGCTTCGCTGACCTGAATCGGGGCGAGGCTTTTCCCTTCCGATATGACCGGCGGCACAATCTTGCGCTGGTCGGTACCTACGACCTCTCGGAGCGCTGGTCACTCAGCGGGAATCTGGTTCTCCTTTCCGGATCCCCCTACACCTTGCCCGTCGGTCGGGTCTACGGCAGTCAGGGAGGAGAATTGTATCAAGGCCTCTTCTATGACTACGACAAGGTCAACAACTACCGAATGGCCAACTACCACCGCCTGGACCTGGCCGCGACCCGAAAGATCAAGACCCGCTGGTTCAAGGAGGGAGAGCTGGTGCTAAGCACCTACAACACCTACAGTCGGCGCAATCCCTACTTCGTCTATCTGGCTCTGGATGACAAGACCCAGGAGCCGGTGGGGAGACAGATTTCGCTCCTCCCGATCGTCCCCAGTATCAGCTACAACGTCCGATTCTGACCATGGCACGCATTAATCGCACATCCGGTGTCTTCGTCCTGGCCGTCCTGCTCATGGGAGGCTGTAAGGTGAACGTCGCCGTCGACCAACAGCCCTATACCCCCAAGCTCGCAGTCGAGGGCCTGATTGAGCCCGGGTCCGCACCGAGGGTCTACCTGACTACAACGGTGCCGTTCTTCACCCCGACCCAGACCCCCTCATCGCTGTTCGTCCCGGATGCCTCCGTTTCGATCCTTGGACCGGACAGCCTGGATGACCTGGTGGTTGACTCCACATGGAGTGACTTCTGGTGCAGGTGGGAGCCCTTCTATCAGGGTGCTATCACTGTGCGCGAAAACGCAGACTACAGGCTGAACATCAGCCACCGGGGAGAGGCCTTCACGGCAACAGCTCGAACCGATCTGCCGGCGGTCCGGATAGACACGGTTTCATACGTGGCCACCTTCGTTGACATCTACGGAGGGCATGAAGGGGTGGTGGTGGACTTCATGGACACGCCGGGCCGACCTGATCAGTACCGGTTCGAGATGGTGCGCACGCTGGACGACAGACACACCACCGTGGACGATCGGGAATATGCCAGCACATGCATTTCGGAAGGCCAGCAGATTCGGCAGTCCGACGTGGGACGCTTTGTCTATTTCGACGATCGACTGGACGGAGCGCCGGTTCGGTTCGTGATAGAGCCGGCCCACATCAACTTCAAGGGTGATGAGGCGACGGTCTACATCCAGTCGCTCGACGCCAACGTTGCCGACTACTACGACCGGCTCGACAGACAGCGGGAGGCCAACGTCAACCCCTTCATTGAGCCCGTATTCCTGGACTCACAGATACCCGGGATGATCGGCGTTTTCGGCGCCATTCGTCGGTCGCCGGCAGTGCACTTCATCTTCCCGGAGGACTCGGCCTGAGGCGGGGCGGCGCAAGGCCCTCGGCCCGGTTCGGCCGGCCAGTTGCTCCGCGGCCGCGGGGTTTGCCCGAGCCCGAGCCCGAGCCCGCCCGGTCGGAATTAGCGCTACCCGTTCCGCCCCCAGTACCTGAGCAGGTGCTCCGTATAGCTCAACGCTCGTTCCAGGCTCTGCACCGTATTCCACTCAAAGCACGAGTGGTAGTCGTGACCACCGTTGAAAATGTTGGGGGTCGGCAGGCCCATCTCAGAAAGTCGGGCGCCGTCTGTGCCTCCGCGAACCAGTTCGGGCTCGAGGGTGATGCCCATCTCTGATGCCGCTTCGATGGCGAAGGAAACCGCGCGTGAATCGGTCTCCTCTATGTAGGACCGCATGTTCTTGTAGTTGTCCTCGATCTGGAGGTCGAAGCGGGCCTTGGGGTACTTGGCGGCGAGATCGGAGACGGCTTTGCGAACAAGGTCCTTTCTGGCCTCCAGGCCTTCGGAGGTAAAGTCCCGGATGATGATC